>JAPPHK010000241.1:4587-14268 GCA_028820795.1 Nitrospinota bacterium
GAGAAATAGACGCCAATCTTCCCAAAGAACGAAAGGTTGTTGGCCGGGTAGATGCGGACAATTTCGGAGAGCCGTAAGTGTTTCTCGCGGCCGCCGACCTCGCTTAGGGTGATCTTGTATTTCTCATCCTCTTTGTTGATAGCGGCGATTTTTTTCTTGAGCACCGCGAATCCGGCCCGCCTCTCCTTCGTCCGACGTTCGAAATTCTCCTTCTCGGCGCGATACTCCGCGCTGTTCTTCCCGTAGTCCAATTCGGTGCGCCGCAAAGCGAGCCGATCTTCCTCGATGTAGTAGTTGATGGCGCCTATCTCGTCGACTTCGATTTCACGAACCGCTTCCCTGCGGTCGACCGCCTCATCATGGGCCGCGTACAACTCATCCAGAGAGACTTTTTCGCCCGGAATAGGGCGGCCATCGAGCGTCAAGGATTTGATGAAGCCGATGAATGGACCCCACTCCCTGCGCTCGACGAAGAATATGCCGGGCGGCGTCTCGGTCTTCGTGACCTGATGCGCCACCGCCCACTTGAAGTCCTCGTTGTAAATGTCGAAATTTCCAATCCGGTAAAGCGTTCGATGCGCGAATCCGTCCGCCTCTTCAATGGTGCGCCGGGATTCCGCGTCGAGTCCCTTCAACTGCTCGGGGGAAGGCCGGAAACTTTCGGAACGGAACGGCTCGCCCGCGACGCGCTGGCCGTTCTTGAGTGTCACCACTTCGACGGGTCCCGGGTAGAACGTCACGATGCCGTTCCAAAGCACGAGCGCGAGAAAACCGATGATCATCAATACGCCCAAGGCGAGCGCACCACCCATGATCCAGATGAAGGGCTCGCCTCTGGCCTTGAAATCGAGAGCAGCGCGAAATCCCGTCCTGCCGGGCGGGCTTTTTCCCGCTTCGGCGTTCTGCGCCACTTCGGGCGCGGGCTCGTTGTGGTTGCCCGAGTCGCCCTCCAGGCTTGCTATTTCTGCTTCTCTCTTTTCTTTTCTCTTCTTTGGCTCTTTCGCCTTCATCCCATCCTCACAACTGCGAGGCTCGTTTGCGGAAGCGCAGGCGAACCACCTCTGCAACCGTATTGACGATGAACGTCATCGCGAAGAGGACGAGGGCCGCCAGGAACAGCACCCGGTAAAGCGTCCCGTCCTTGACGGCTTCAGGCAATTCCACCGCGATGTTCGCCGAAAGCGCCCTGAGGCCCGAAAAAATATTCCAGTCGAGAATCGGTGTGTTACCCGCCGCCATGACGACGATCATCGTTTCGCCCACCGCGCGGCCCATTCCGATCATCACGGCGGCGAAAATACCGCTGGCGGCCGTGGGCAGGATGACCCAAAGGGCCGTCTGCCAGGGCGTTGCTCCGCAAGCCAGGCTTGCCGCCTTGAGGTGGCTCGGTACGGAATTGAGCGCGTCTTCGGCGATGGTGTAGATAATCGGGATGACGGCGAAGCCCATCGCAAAGCCCACGACGAGGGAGTTGCGCTGGACGTAGGTGTCGATGACTCCGCCGCGCACATCCAGGCCGAGCGCCGTGAGCGCCATGGCCGTCACCCAGCTAAGCAGCCCGGCGGCGACCAGCGTACCGGCCCAGCGAAGAAGTTCGTAGAGCGCGCCCCTCGAATGAGCCATTTGCCTGAGTTTTAGTCTCCACCCATAACCGAAAAACCGATCGGCCGTGAAAGCGATAACCAAGAAAGACACGGGATAAAAAATGATGAACAACATCGGCGTCGCTATCCCGATGTTTCCGTTCGCCCAGGCCTTGAAGTCGCCGCCGAACAAAAGCCTCTCGAACCCAGGACCGATGAAGTAACCAAGCAGCGAACCCAGAATGATCACGAAGAACACGAGGCCCAGCTTGGGAAATCCTGAAAGGGGGAGGGAAACCCGGGGCGGCATCACCTGCCATAAATACGCCGAAAGCAACAGCAGAAACGGGATAAGCATGAAAGTGAGCAAGATCGCGGCAATCCATGTTTCCACGATGGGCGCCAGAATCAGGGCGGCCACGAAACCGAGAACCACTGAGGGCAGCGAGGCCATCATCTCCATCGCCGGCTTCACGACGGAGCGGACTGCCGGGCCGATGAATTCGGATGTGAAAATGGCGCCAAGAACCGCGATGGGTATCGCGAAGATCAGGGAATAGACCGTTCCCTTGATGGTCCCGAATATCAGGGGGATGAGGGAAATCTTCTCCTCGAACGCGTCGTCTCCCGAGGAGGATTGCCACGTATACTCGGGCTTGGGGTAGCTTTCGTACCAGACCTTGCCGAACAGCGTCTGGAAGGTCGTCTCGGGGTGTTCAGCCTCGAATTTCCAGAAATTCACCACGCCGTTTTGATCCGCGGCAACGACCGCGTCATCGCGCGGGGAAAGGCGGATGAAGCGTCTGGAGCCGTTCACCATGTCCTTCATTTTGAAGCGCAACAACGTCGACTCGCTCGTAGCATGGCGAAGCCAGATATTCCCACCTGAATCCATCGTGGTGAACATCCGGCTCCGCTGGGAGGTGGAGAAACCCGAAACGCTCGCAACGTGTCTCTCCAGTTCATGCCCGCGCACCAGCACCAGTCCGTCCGAGGTGGCGGCGCCCGGAAGACGCGCCTGGAAAAAGATGCTTAAAGACCCCTTGGAGCCACCAACGACGATGGATTCCTCGCCGATGAGAGTCTTGAACACCGTCAATTTTTCGTCCATGGGCAGGAGATCACGCTTTTCCACGAGGGAGATGGCCTCGAAGTCTCTGGTGTCGTAGCGTAGCAGGAACCCTTTCTCGACGCCGATGTACACCTTGTCGGCCTTCTCCGTGAGGAGTATGTCGACGATGCGCGTGCCGGGCGGCAAGTCGGGCAGAACCACGCTCTCCACCGACGAGGTTGTTTGTCCCGTCAGAAGATTCACCCTGGTTTGCGTGAGGCTCAGGCGCGCTACGCCCTCGGCGTCCACCGTGGCGAAGGAAATGCTCGGCCGCTCAGGCGTTCCTCCCACCTTGTAGTCGAGCTTCACGATGGGCGTGCCCATGGGCGCAATTTCCTGCGGCTCCCTGAGTTCGGTCTCCACCCAGATTTTGCGCACCTGATCGCCCGGGATTCTCGAGAAGACGACCTTTCCGTCGGTGAGGTCACGCTCGTTGATCTTCGTAAGACCCTGGGGCGCCCTTTCGGCGGGCAGCACTTGCGTGCGGAAGACGATCTTGCCGAACCGCACCGTTCCGTCGGGGAAGCCGAAGGCGACGTTTCCGCCCTTGAGCGTACGCCCGAAGGCGCTCGCCTTAGCGCCTGAGAAATCGAGCTTCAGAGGGACGAGCGGTTTTCCGGTCGATGCGTGGACGGGCGTCAACTCTCCGTCTTTCGAAACCAGGACGGCGATGGTGTTGTAGTCATCCACCTCGACGCTGAGGAGAGAACTCTTTGGCGCAGCGACCCGAAAGACGCCCGAGCCGGTAATCGTTTCTCCGGCGAACAGCGGCAAGGCCACTGCGACAAGGAACGCCATGATCCCGAGAACGGCCAGGATCACGAAAAGCCCGCCGACGGTGATCACGTTGGTTGCGATCTTGTCGATGATGCGGACGGATTGCCTGGCGCTCAGGTCGCGCGTCCGGCCCGGCCTGCTCTGTTCACTATTCTTTTCGTCTGAAACCCGGCTTTCGCTCATATCTCTGTTCTTAAAAAAGGAAAGCGGGGGGACGGCGAATCCGCTCCGCCGTCCCCGCCGCTGCGCTGAACCGATAAACTAGTTGCCGCCCATCGTGAGGCCGAGAGCGCCGAGGTCCTGCTTGGCGATGACCGAGTTCACGGGGAAAAACCCTGCCTTGATGACGGCCTGCTGACCTTCTTTCGAGAAGATGTATTTCACGAACTGGGCCCTCAGGGGATCGAGCGCCTGATTCGGGTTCTTGTTGACGTAGATGTAGAGGAAGCGCGCGATCGGGTAGTTGCCCGAATAGGCGTTCTTGGATTCGGGACCATAGCATTTTCTACCTGTTTTTTTTGAAATCGGAAGCGCGATGACGTCGGCGGTCTTGTAGCCGATGCCCGAGTAGCCGATGGCGAACTTATCGGACGCCACACCTTGCACCACCGCCGAGGAGCCGGGCTGCTCTTTCACGGAGTCTTTGTAATCGCCCTTGTAGAGGGCCACTTTCTTGAAGTAGCCGTAGGTGCCGGAAGCCGAGTTACGGCCATAGACGGAAATCGGCTTGCCGGCCCACATGCCTTTGAGGCCGACCTGCCCCCACGTCGTCACATCGGATTTCATGCCGCCCTTGCGGGTTTTGGAGAAAATGGCGTCGACCTGCGGCAGGCTCAGGCACTTGAGGGGGTTGTCCTTGTTCGTGAAGAGGGCCAGGGCGTCAACGGCCACACGGATGCGGCCGGGCTTGTAGCCGAACTTCTTCTCGAAAGCGTCCACTTCTTTGGACTTCATGGCGCGCGACATCGGACCGAAGTTCGAGGTGCCGGCGATGAGCGCCGGAGGAGCCGTGGAGGAGCCTTTGCCCTCGATCTCGATTTTCACGTCCGGGTAGGAACGCCTGAAGCCTTCGGCCCAGAGCGTCATGAGGTTGTTCAGCGTATCCGAACCCACGGACTTCACGTTGCCGGAAACGCCGCTAGTGGCCTTGTAGGCAGGCAACATTTTGTCCACCATCAAGGCCGCGCCGGCAGGATGCGCTACGAGCACGAGGCAAAACGCAGTTGCTACGGCCAAACTGCAAATTTTCGAGAACCTGCTCATCCTGACTTCCTCCATTTAGGGATTGAAACTACAGGAAAAAACGAAAGACTTTGTTACATTCCGGTGACAAACAGGTGAACATACCGAGACACGGCCGTCCCCCACCAAATGACGGGCGAATCTTGACCTTCCCCGCATTCCCCATGGACTGCGTGTTGCTTCGCCCGGAGCGTCCTGCCGCCTCTTCAGGAGGCTGCACATCGGCAACCATGAGTAGAAACGCTCTGTCCCGCGATTGCTCTCCGAACGAGATGGAATATAGAGAAAAAAGGAAACGGAAACGTTACGAATGAATGAAAATCACATGACTTTTTAGACAATTCCGGGAATCAGGATTTCGTCTTTCCATAACTCATTGAAAAAGCGCGATGTCCAGAATCACTCCCAATTGAGCAGGCATCAATAAAAAACAAAGAAATCAAATAAGAGAATGTATCTGACCCCTCAGGGCGTGGGAACTGTGAAGCGGAAGGTGGAACCCCGGCCCGGCGTGCTATCGACCCAAACGTCTCCACCCATTTCTTGAACAAGGTGCTTCACAATAGATAGACCCAGACCGGTGCCCCCGTTCTCCCGGGAGCGGGCCGAATCAACCCGGTAGAAACGCTCGAAAATACGGGGGAGGTGCTCGGGTGGAATTCCCTCCCCCTGATCGGCGATCGAAATCTCGACGAATCCATCTTCTCGCAAGTGGCTCGAAACAGTAATTTCGCTTCCCCCGGTACTGTAGTTCACCCCGTTTTCGGCGAGATTTATCAGAATTCTCTCCAGGGCCGCCGGGTCCGCCCGGACATGATCGGCCTCCTCGGGGATCTCCGCATGCAGATGAACCCCCCTTTTCTCGACAACGGGAGCCAGCGTGTGCGCGACCGAGTCCATCGCGCTTCGTATGGAAACTTCCTCGGGCCGGACATGCTCTTCCTTGGATTCTATCCTGCCGAGTTCCAGAAGATCCTCGACCAGGGCCGAAAGGCGGCGGGCGTGGCGGTTGATGGTCAAGGCGAACCGACGCGTCGCCTCGGGATCGGATTGCGCCGTCACCTCGAGCGTCTGGGACGCCCACTGTATCGCCGTTAAGGGAGTCCGCAATTCATGAGAGACGTTAGCGGTGAACTCCCGCCGTATTCCCGCGAGCCGTTTGACCTCGGTGACGTCGTGAAACACCCATACAAGGTTCGATTCTCCCTCCGCCCCAGCGCGTTTGGCGCGCAGGGTCAGCGTACGGGCGGGCAGCACTTCCACCTCACGCTCCATCCGGGTCGCAGAGCGAGAAAGTATATCCCTCACCGCTTCTTGCACCTCGGTAGAGCGAACGGCTTCGAGAGGAATCGGCGCGCCGTCCTCGAACTCAGGAAGCGAGGGGAAGAATTCCCGGAACGCGGAATTCACGAGAAGGATGTCTCCAGAAGCGTTCGTGACCATGACGCCCTCGGTCATTCCTTCGAGAATCGCCTCCAGCCGGTCGCGTTCGTTGCGCAACTCATCGAGATGGGCTTGCACTTCCGAGGCGAGTCGATCCATGGTGCGGGCGAGTTCACCCAACTCATCCTGCCGTCTGGAACCAATGCGGTAACTGAAATCGCCCCGTGAAATCTTCGCTACCGCTTCATGGATTTCGTCAAACCCCCGACGCACGATCACGCCGGCCCCGAAGCTGACCGCAATAGCAAGCAAGAACGCAAATGCGCCGGCCACCAAGAGAAGGCCCCTCATCTTTGCGATGGTCTCGTCGATTTCGCGAAGACTCATGGCCAGACGAATCACGCCGCCGGAAAACGGGCCCGCATTGATAGGGAGAGCCAGATAAAGCAAATCTCCATCACCCCCTGGGCTGCTGCGGACGCTGGACCCCATGCCGCTTTTTTTTGCCGCGATGACTTCAGGTCGATCGGCGCGGCTTTTTGCTCTCTCAGGTGCGCCGGGGGCAAGACCCGAATCCGAAAGCAACCGACCCGATGCGGAAATGACCGTCACCCTCACGCCGAGCGCGCGGGCGATCTCATCGGCGAGTTCATCCATTCGAATACTTTGCGGGTTCTGCGAAGCCGGGGAAGCCAGCTGGCGGCGCGCGAGGCGCGCGTTACGTGCGAGGTTTTCTTCCGCCTGCACCATCAACTGGGCGGAGAGGCCGAAATGAAGATAGATCATTCCCGCCGCGAATACCACGGTGATGACCACCAGATAGCTCACCATCAGCTTCTTGTAGAAGGACCTGCGCATGCGCGGGTCTCCTCTGGGTGGCGGGAAATGCTACTCTTCGGACATTTTCTTGAATCGATAGCCTACACCCCGAAGCGTCTGTATCATATCCCCCGCCGGGCCGAGCTTTTCCCGGAGGCGTCGGATGTACGTGTCCACGGTGCGCGGGGTGACGAATTTGTCTTCTCCCCAGATGACGTCGAGCAAGTCGTCGCGATTCTGAGCATGCCCCGGATGATCGGCTAGATAATGCAGAAGACGGAATTCCGTCGCCGTCAAGGAGAGCTGGCGCCCATCCACGGTCGCTTCGTATAGCTCCGGGTCGATGCTGAGCGGCCCGCGCCTGAGCGCTTTTCCCGCAACCGGTGTCGCTTTAGAACGCGCGAGCACCGCCTTCACCCGCAATATCATCTCCCGGATGTTGAAGGGTTTCGTCACGTAATCATCCGCGCCCAACTCGAAGCCGACGATGCGGTCCACCTCCTCACCCTTGGCGGTCAGCATGATAACGGGGAGCCTGCTCAGGGTGGAATCACGCCGGATGTGGCGGCAAATCTCGAGACCGGAAATGTCGGGAAGCATCAGATCGAGAACGACCAGTTGAATCGACTCGTTCTTGAGCGCCTGAAGGGCTTCCTCACCGTTGGCCGCTCCCACAACATCGAATCCTTCCAGGTCGAGGTTGTAGGTGAGGAGCTCTCGAATGTCGGTCTCGTCTTCTATGATGAGAATTTTATGAGCCAAATTCGCCCCTATCGCCACTGCTGGAATCCAAACTTTTAACGACGCATAGTTCTACTAATAAATTCCGCAAATAAATTCAACACGAGGAAAATGAAGAATTGCTGCGCTCCACCCCGTGTCGACGCCGTTCCACACACAAGCGGTTCCATTGGGTGTTCCGGCAAACCATATGAGAGGAAACTTTTTCGGAGCAGATACAAAGTTGCCTCTTGGACAAATGAATGGGAGAATTTTGGAACCTGTGTCACAAGTTCATCACACTGGCTCAAGATGACGGTGTCAAGGCATTCAAATAAGCGGTTGAAAAAAAAAGCAAATCTGCGCATAATTCAGGTATCTGAACAAATTTTTTTCCACATCGTCTACTTTTGTTCGGGATGATGTTCGTTGACCATCCAATTTGAAGGGGATAATTGCGGTGGCATCCATTACGCTTCAAAACCTGGTCAAGAAATTCGGTGAAACCGTCACCGCTGTCGCGGGCGTCGACCTCGATGTGAGCGACGGCGAGTTCATGGTGGTGGTAGGCCCTTCGGGCTGCGGAAAAACCACCACGCTCAACATGATCTCCGGTTTCGAGGAGCCCACGAGCGGCACGATGTTCATCGGAGACCGCATTGTGAACCACCTCGAACCCGGGGACCGTGGCCTGGGCATGGTGTTCCAGGACCTTGCCCTGTTCCCGCACATGACCGTCTTTGAAAACATCGCCTTCGGTCTGCGCGTGGACAAGACCGCGGATGCGGAGGTGAAAGAACGGGTTTCGAAAGTCGCCACGACCATGAAGATATCCCACCTGCTATCCAAAAAACCCGCCCAGTGCTCAGGCGGCGAGGCGCAGCGGGTGGCCCTGGCGCGAACGATTATCACCCAGCCGCAAGTCCTGCTCATGGACGAGCCGCTCTCCAGTCTGGACGCCAAGCTGCGCATCGAGATGCGCACCGAGCTCAAGCGCTTGCACGAGGAGCTCAAATCCACTTTCGTCTACGTCACACACGATCAGGCAGAAGCCATGACGATGGCGGACCGCATCATGGTCATGGATAGAGGGTATGTGCAGCAGATCGACACCCCGCTCGGCATATACAGAAAACCAACGAACCAGTTCGTCGGCACGTTCTTCGGCCAGCCGACGATGAACATCATTCCGGGACGCATCGAGAACGGAGGTTCGCCCAAGTTCGTCTCTGAGCATTTCGAGATGGACTTCGCGCAGGACGCCGTGCCCGGCTCTTCCATCGGGAAAGAGATAAACCTTGGAGTGCGCTCCGAGAACGTGACCATCGGGGATGAAGGCGCGGCTGCGGAGGTCAGACTCATCGAACCGCTGGGAGACGAAACGCTGGTGTTCTTCTCCTGCGGCGATGAGGAATTTTTGGTGGCCAAAGTCGACGCCGAGCGCGAGTTCAGCCCCGGCAACCAAATCCGATTCGGTTTTCAATCGGGCGGCATGCACTTTTTTGACGCCGAAAGCGGCGTGAGGCTGGAATAACGGCCCGCGGCGACACAGAAGAGGCGTAACAACAAAAGGCCTCTAAAATACGGCATAATATGGAAGCTGTAACATTGCTGGAGAAGGAAACAATTCGGTATCAGGAATTTTGTGTTCGATCTCGGCGATTCGCAAGCAAGTCATCGCCTTTCCAAACACGGAGGGAGGAGGAATCGAGATGAAGAGAATTTTTCTCGCAACACTGGTTCTGATGGGCATCACGGTTTTCGTGGCCTCAACGGCCACCGCCGCCATGATGGTGCACCCCGGCAAGACGGTTGAGGAGCGCGCCATCAACGGAGCGAAAGCGTACATTAAGAAACATAATCTGAAGAACCCGAAACAGACGATGCTTCTGATTTCGCTCTTCAAAAACTCCCAGCCGAAATACCTGAGGCAATGGAAGAAACTCACCGGCGTCGAGATGGGATCCATCCAGTACGGCTACACCGACATACCCGCCAAAATCATGGCCGAAGCCGTGGCGAAGACGGGGCAGTACGACGTCATCA
>JAPPHK010000123.1 GCA_028820795.1 Nitrospinota bacterium
GGAGTTTCAGGGCCACGGCGAAGATCGTGGCGGCCCATCACGCCACGGCGGAAGAAGTCGGGAGAACGGCCGCTGCGGCCGGCGTCGGCAAGCTGGTGTTCTCGCACGTCGTCCCGCCCCTGGCGCCGGACGACAAGGTGCGCGAGGCGCTAGCACCTTATTTCGACGGCCCCATCATCGCCGGTGAGGATCTGATGCGGCTTTGATGCGGGCGTCCTCTCCTGGGCGCGCGGGCGGGCACGATGGTTTTTGTAGGGACAGGCCTCCGTGCCTGTCCTACCCTCCGTGGTTGTCCTGATTGTGACCATCCTGCAAAAGGACAGGCGCGGAGGCCTGTCCCTACAAGAGGCGTTGAGGTTTTGTTCGTCATTCCGGCGCATGCCGGAATCCAGGGACTTTGTATTTGTTTTTTTGATTTATCGTTTTTCTTGGTTGTCCTGCGATTCGATATCCTCGTCTGCTCTGGATTCCGGCATGCGCCGGAATGACGGTGAACACTCTCGATTGGGGAGGTCGTCAACCCCTTTGGGCCCTTCCCGACAACCCCGTACACGGCGCATTTCCCGGATGCAATGGAACCCCGCTTGTGGCATACTTCGCTTATCCGGTTCAAAAATGTCGTTCACGTTTTCGTGAGGCAAGCTGTCTATTTTCATTTTCCGAGAGGAGAAACAAGATGAGAAAGTGGTTCGGATTCTTATGTCTTATCCTCGCTTTGAGCCTCGTGCCCGTCGGCTTCCAGGCGACGGACGCCGAGGCGGCCAAGTTCCGCATCGGCATGCACCGCCAGACGTTCGGCTCCTTCACGGCGGTCGCCATGGGGATGGGCTATTTCGATGAGGAATTCGGCAAGGGCAACTGGTCGGTCAAGGTATTCCCGCAGGGCAAGCTCGTCATCGAGGCGCTGCTCTCGCGCAGTCTGGACGTGGGCCACGGCGCCACGCGGCCCTACGTGGACGGGGTGGCCAAGAAGGCGGGCCTGGTGATGATTTCCGCGAGTTCCTCGTGGTGCAAGTCCATTTCGATATGGGTGCGTCCCGACTCTCCCATCAAGACGGTGGCGGATCTCAAGGGCAAGACCATGGCCGAGAAGAAGGGCACGTCCACCCACTTCGTGCTGGATAACGGCATCCTGCCCGCTTTCGGCATGAAGCCCAAGGACATCAAGATCATGAACACCACGACGGCGGAACGCCTCTCCGCGTTCCGGGCCAAGGTGGTTCAGGCGATGGTCATCGGCGCGCCCACCTCGTTCCGTCTCGAGGACAAGAAATGGGGCCGGCCCATCGTGGATTACTGCAAGTACGACAATCCGCCGGCGATGATCTTCATCGAGCTCGCGAATCCCAGGACGCTCAAGAGCAACCCCGAGGGCGTGACGAAGTACCTGCGCGCCTATCTCAAGTCCGCGAACCTCTGGAAGAAAGACCCCGACAAGTTCGCCAAGGTCTATCACAAGTGGCTGATTTCGAAGGGCCGCAAGGTGGATTACTCCATCGCCAGACGCTCCATCAACGTGGTGCGGCCGCTGTATAAAATCACGCCGCGCATCATCAACGCGCTCAACGCGACGGCCAAGGTGCAGAAGGGCCGCGGCAAGATTCGCCGCCTGCCGGATTTCGCGGGTGGTGAAGGCATCGAGAGAGGCCCGCTCGAGAAGGCGCTGGCCAGCATGAAGATGAACTAGGAATTTTCGACTCGCTCACCAGGGCTGCGGGGGTATTCTCGGACACCTCCGCAGCCCTTGTCGTATCTGAGACAGGTTTCTGTGGACTTTAACGCATGGCTGAACTGAAGATCGCAGGCGTAGAAGCGAAATCGCTCAAGGTTCCCCTGGCCCGTGCGATAGGGAGCGCCAACAGCACGAAATCCGAACTCGATTATCTGGTGGTCTTTCTCCACACCGAAGACGGCCCGACGGGTTGCGGCTTCGTGATGGGCCTGGGCGGGGAGACCTCGACGACGCTCGTTCCCTACATCGAAAAGGAACTGGCCCCCCTGGCGGTGGGGCAGGACGCCCTGGCGCCCGAGGCGCTCTGGACGCGGCTCTGGGGGCCGAACAAGCCGAGGATGCGCGGGGGGCTGGGCGTTCAGGCGCTCTCCGCCGTGGACACCGCCTGCTGGGACGCGCTCGCCAAGGCGGCGGGTTTGCCTCTTGCCCGCGTTCTGGGCGGTTTTAGGAATACTGTTCCCGTATACGGCAGCGGGGGCTGGCTTACGTTCACCGACGCCGAGATGGTGGATGAGTGCATGGGCTTCATGGAAAAGGGAATCGGCGCGTACAAGCTCAAGCTGGGCACGAACCGGGATGAGGAGCGGATCCGCAACTTGAGAGACGAGGCGGGCGAATCGGTCGTCCTGTTCGCGGACGCGAACCAGAAGTACAACCCGCGCGAGGCTTTGGAGGTGGCCGCCATGCTTGCCGAATACGACGTGCGGTGGTTCGAGGAGCCCGTGCCCGCCGATTCGGTGGACGATCTGGCGGACGTGGCCGGGAGGAGTCCCGTGCCAATCGCCGCCGGTGAAAACGCATACATGCGCTGGGGATTCCGGGAGATATGCGAGAGGAGGGCGGCGGCGTACCTGCAGCCCGACGTGGGCCGCTGCGGCGGCGTAACGGAGTTTCGGAAAGCCGCCCACCTGGCGGAGGCCTACAACCTCTCGCTGTGCGCGCACCTGCTCCAGGAAGTGTCCGTAAGTCTTCTCGCCGCGACGCCGAGCGGCTGCATGGTGGAGTACGTCGAGATGCTGCCTCCCGAAACGCTGACGCGGGATTTTCCCGTATCGAATGGCTGCATGGGGGTCCCGGACGTCCCCGGACACGGGGTGGAATTCACACATGAGGCGATACGAAGATACGGCGCTTGAGGAGGAACGGATTTGGCTAAGAGAATCGCGTTTTTGGGACTTGGCAACATGGGCGGAGCCGTCGCCGCCAATATGCGCAAAGCGGGTTTCGAGGTCGTGGGCTACGACCCGAGTCCGGCGGCGCAGGAGGCGGCGCGAGAACTCGGCATCCCCGTTTTCGATTCGCCCGCCGAGGCGGCCCGCGGGGCGGACTACGTGTGCAGTTCGGTGCCCAGGGGCGAGCACGTGCGCGACGCTTTTCTGGGGGAGAAGGGCGCATTGCTCACCGCGAAAGAGGGCGCTGTGTGTTTCGATTTCTCGACCATCCTGCCCGAGGAGAGCATCGCCGTCGCCGAAGAAGCCGCGGCTCGCGGCTTTCATTTTCTGGACGCCCCCATCAGCGGAAACGCCATGATCGCGCGCGATAAGAAAATCGGCTTCATGGTGGGGGGGGACAAGGAGGTGCTCGACGCCCACCGCGCGGTGCTCGATTGCGCGTGCGAGTTGCTCGATTATTTCGGACCCAACGGTTCTGGACTCAGGATGAAACTCATCACGAACCACCTCGTGGCAAGCCAGCTATGCGCCCTGGCGGAGGGCTTCACCCTCGGGGTCAAGTCGGGCCTGGGCCCGGACCAGATGATGGAATATCTCTATTCGAGCACCGTGTTCCGCGTGATGAACACGCGCGGCCGGGGCCTGAGGAACAAGGAATACGAGCCCGTGAAGTTCGCGCTCGCACTCATGCACAAGGACCTGGGACTCATCAAGGAGTTCGCCCGCGCGAACGGCGCATCCTCGCCTGTGGTCGACGCGGTTCAGGAAGCGTATCAGGGCGCGATGGATATGGGACTTGGGTCTCTGGACCAGGGCGTCATACGCGAGTGGTTCGAGCGCGAGGCGGGTTTGGGCGATTAGCAGAAACTGTCAAGTTGGATGTCCTTCAGGAGGATGAACCATTGGAGCAGTTGACCGAGAACGTCTTCTTTTATGATTGCTATCCCACGGTGGGCATGGTGGTGACCGATGACGGCGTCGTCGCGGTCGACGGCCCCATGCGGCCCTCCGAAGCCATCGCCTGGCGCGATTTCATCGCCGGGAAGGGCCCGCTGCGCTATCTCGTCAACACCGAGCACCACCAGGATCACATTGCGGCGAACTGGTTCCTGCGGCCCGAGCGGATCGTTTCGAGCGAGATCACCTATGCGGATTTCTACACCTCCATCGCCACGGCGGAAGAAGGCAAGGAGCGCATGCTCAAGTACGACCCCGAGAACGAGGCGCTGCTCGAAGGCTTCGAGCTCAGGCCCCCCGAGATCACCTACAAGGAGCGGATGACGATTCGCCTGGGCGGCAAGACGTTCATCCTCATCGAATCCCCCGGCCATACCCGCGGGCAGACCGTCGTCCACGCGGTGGAGGATCGCGTCGCATTCACGGCGGACAACCTGACGCCCGCCTTCAACGTGGCGTGTCATTCCGCCGACGTCTGGGGCTGGTTCCAGTCCCTGGGCGTGCTCGAAGCCCTGGACGTGGACTGGTACGTGCCCGGACACGGCAGGCCCTGCCGAAAGGACGAGATACCCCGTCAGCGCGAGAAGCTCCATGAGTTGATCGACAAGGTCAGGGTCTTGAAGAACGACGGCTTAAGCCGTGAGGAGGTGCAGGACAAGGTGTTCGAAGTGTATGAGACCGAGCTGAGCAGCATGGATCACCTGGGAGAGCGTCTCACCATGTTGAGAAAGGGAGGGCTCGGCAACATCTTTGATTATCTCGAAGAGCACCCCTCGGGTCCCTTGAGCAACCGAACCGACCCGGTATGGCCGCACATGTGAGGCGAAGCGCCTCGGCAACTGCCGTATTCCCCAGAGAATAAGAGAGACTTTGCGATGAAACCGATGAATTTGCTCGTCATCATGGCGGATGAGTTGAGCGCCAAAACGCTTGGCTGCTACGGACACCCGGTGGTGAAAACGCCGAACATCGACCGCCTGGCGGCCTCGGGCGCGCGCTTTACGAGCGCCTATACGAATTCCCCGATTTGCATCCCCGCCCGTGCGAGCTTCGCCACGGGCCGCTACGTGCACGAGATCGGCTGTTGGGACAACGCGAGCCCTTATGCGGGGGAGCCGAAGGGCTGGGCGCATCGCCTGCAGGCCGAGGGCCGCCGCGTCACCTCTATCGGCAAGCTCCACTACAGGAACAACACGGACCCCACCGGCTTCGACCAGCAAATCGTGCCCATGCACGCGCGCGACGGGGTGGGCGGGCCGGTGGCTTCCATCCGCGACGAGTTGATCGTCCAGAAGGCGGACAAGCTCGCGCGCGAGATAGGTCCGGGCGAGACGAGCTATACGAACTACGACCTGGACATCGCTGAGAAAGCCTGCGCCTGGCTCGAGAACGAGGCGGAAAAATACAGCCGGAAACCCTGGATGACCTTCGTCTCCTTCGTATCGCCCCATTTCCCCCTCATGGCGCCGAAGGAGTATTTCGAAATGTACCCGACCGACGCCGTGCCCATGCCCAAAACCCACGCGCTCGACGGCCGCCCCCGGCATCCGTGGATAGAGGCGTACCGCAGATACGTGCCTTCGGACAGCTTTTTTGACGATGAAAAAAGGCGCGTCGCCATCGCTTCGTATTTCGGGCTTTGCACGTTTCTGGACGATCAGGTGGGCCGCGTGCTGGCGTGCCTCGAGCGTGCGGGTCTTGAAGGTTCCACCCGCGTCATCTTCGCGAGCGACCACGGCGAGAACCTGGGTGCCCGGGGAACCTGGGGCAAGGGCACGATGTATGAGGAATCGGCCGCCGTGCCGCTCATGATGGCCGGGCCGGACATCAAGGCGGGCGCGGTGGTGGAGACGCCCGCATCGCTGCTCGATTTTTATCCCACCATCCTCGAATCGGTGGGTGTTTCGCCGAACGAGGAGGATGAGAGCTGCGCTGGCCGTTCACTTTATGAGATTGCGCGCGCGCCATACGACCCCGAACGCGCCGTATTCAGCGAATACCACGCCTCGGGCGCCGAGACGGCGGCCTACCTCATCCGCAAGGGCACGAAGAAATACATCCACTACGTGGATTATCCGCCCGAACTCTACGATCTGGCGGCGGACCCCGAGGAGCAGGACGACATCGCCGGGAAACCGGAGAGTGAGTCGCTCATCCGTGAGCTCGAAGGCGCCCTTCGGGATATCCTCGACCCCGAAGAGGTGGATGCGCGCGCCAAACGCGATCAGGCGGCGCTTATCGAGAGCCTCGGCGGACGCGAACACGTCATCGAAACCGCAAAAACGGGCGCCACGCCAACGCCGGGTGATTACGGGGAAGATGGATATTGAAGTGGTGGGGTGATAGGATCATGGAGTGATCGCATTTTCCTATTGACTCGAAGGCTGCCAAGGTGTAATGTATTTGACATCACATTGAGGTGGACGCATCATGACTCAGATTACCGCACGTTTGCCGAATGAAGTGGTCGATGCGCTTGACGAAGCGGCGAACCAACTCAAACGGAGCCGGGCAGAGATTATCCGGCAGGCGATCGAGCGTTATCTGGAAGAATTCGACGATCTTTCGGTAGCCGTGGAGCGGCTGCGCGACCCGAACGATCCGGTGATCGACTGGGATCAGGTAAGGCGTGAATTTCTCGATACAAATTAAACGAAGTGCCACCAGGGAGTTGGAACGCCTCGATATAGCGGATCGGAAGCGAATTGCCGAGGCCATCGACAGGCTGGCGGAACAACCCTTGCTGGGCCACGCGCTCAAGGGCGATGTGCGGGGACTCAGGCGGCTCCTGGTCGGCGAGTACCGCGTGATTTACGAGGTGCAGGACGAAGCCCTCGTCGTTCTGGTCATCCACATCACCCGCTGGCGCAGCGGGCGAAGCGGCGACGGACGCAGACGCGGCGCGCGCAACAACGGGGGCTGACTCCAAAGCGGCTTCCTGCCCCCGTTTCCTGAAACCACCCCCTGAGAATCCATAGAAAACTCTCTGCGCAGCTTCTGCTGCTTGTGGAATGACCCGCTCGTTTGCGGAAGGGCTGTTCCATGAGTCACCGTTATTTCCTCTCTTTCACACCTCTTGTGTAGTGACATCCCACTGAGTTGAGTGATGAGGCAGCGCGCCGTGATGCGTGTGGATGGGAGGAGTGCGGGGATAGAAATGCTGGGGGAGTGTATTTTGGTTGGTAGCCTTTAAATAATTGACATTATAGTAATGTAAAGATAATGTAATGACATTGTATTGGAAAGAAAAAGACTTGATGAGAGATGGCCATTTTAGCCCGTACGATGGTCGCTCGCGCCAGCAAAGGCAGGATTTGTATTACAGATAAGCGGGGCAACAAGTAGCGCGATTGACACTTAAGTCATATGTGCCGAAGAGGAGGGCTTTAGTGAACTCTCATATTTCACAAATAAACCGTAGATTTCGATGCTGGCTTTCCCGCTAGGGAGTCAGGGCCATTGTAATTGCAAGTTATCTGATTGAATCTAGAAACACAAAGATAGTCGAGTTGAAATAGCGTTTTGGTGGGTCTCGACTCGTTGTTCCCTGTAAATCCATTGTTGTGAAGCGGGGAAAAATTCTGACAGAAAAGAATAAAGAACCCCATGCGGTTCTTTAACGAGATATGAGGATCACGAAATGAGTATTGCGTAGGGGAGGCCTCCGCGTCTGTCTCCCAATGTTCGTCCTGTTCACGGACCGCACCTCCGTGTTCAGGTTTCGCGCGGAGGACCGCCCCTACGCAACCCTTCCTTCCTGGGTCGGGATTGACCGCAGATGTAGTAAATACGTTAAGAATAAGTGAATCTTCGGTTCAGACCGCTCCCGTAATCCACCGCGCGGATTCGGCGAGTTCTGCCTTCGCCTTTGCGATTTTGTCTGAATTCACGAGCAGCTTTCCGCCGGCCTTTGCCTTCTTGCCTGCGATGAAGACGGTATCCACGTTCGAGCGTTCGGCGTAGAAGACGACGGCGCGCGCCGGGTCTCCTGCGGGCGCGGTGTTCAGGTCGTCCTTCCGGATGAGGATGATGTCGGCCTGCTTGCCGGGCGTGATGGAACCGATTCTATCGGCCATCCCCATCGCGTGCGCGTTGTTGATGGTGGCCCACGCGAGCGCGTCTCGCGCCGAGTAGGAAAGGGCGGGCGCGCGATAGGTATTCTCGTCCAAGCGTCGGTTGTCGAAGATCCGCTGCACCTGAAGCGCGTGGCGCATGGCGTGGAGCATGTTCCCGCTGACGTAGGTCTCGAGGTCCACCCCGATGGACGGCCTGCCCCCCAGCGCGCTCACGCGCCCGCAGACGGCCTCGCCCCGGTTCGTCTGCATCTCGGCCGACGGCGTGGCGGTGATGGAGGCGCCCGAGTCGATGATCACCTTGAGCTCCTCATCGTCCACGTAGTTGCAGTGCACGAGGTTGTGATCGGGCCCCAGAACGCCCTCTTTGGCCAGCGTGTGGTAGCCGCCCTCCACCTTTCGGCTCGCGTCGCCCCAGATGTGCGCGCTCGACAACAGCCCGTATTCGCGCGCCAGGCGCATGTCGTGAAGCGCCACTTCGAGGGGGGAGTAGTCGGCTCCCAGAATGGCCATCGCAAGGGTGATGCGGCCTTCATCAGAGGCCAGGCGGCCCGTACGCAGCCGCTTGATCTCGCTCACCGGATGCGGGATTTGCGAATAGTGCGGCTCGCCCTCCCTGGGCTTCGGCTTGGGCGTTCCGTGTCCGAAAAGAGCGCGGATGCCGAATTCTTCCAAGGCGTCTAAGCCTGCATCGGTGTGCCCGGGAGTGGGGTTGTTGTGGCACCAGTCGAACAGCGTCGTGGCCCCGGCGTCTATTTGCGCCCACGCGCCCACGAGAGTCGCGATGTATACGTCCTCGGGCCGGTAGCGCGGGGCGAGGGTCTCGTGGGCGATCTCGAAATAGCTGCGCCCGCCCCAGTCGCCGCCCATGCCGCGAAGCGCGGTCTGCCAGGTGTGCATGTGGGCGTTGATGAGGCCGGGCAGGAGGATCATGCCTGCCGCGTCGATGGTTTCCGCATCCGTATCTGCGAGGTTCTCTCCCACCGCGGAGATGCGCTCGCCTTCGATCAGGACGTCGCCGCCCTCGATCTCCCTGACTTCGGGATCTATCGAGAGGACGCTCGCGTTTTTTATGAGCGTTTTCGCCATATCAGCTTCCCGTTTCTGGGAATTCATCCGGTAAGGTGGGTTTATACATGCGCCGGCGTTATCAGGGTCTTCAACTCGCGCACCGTGGATTAAACGGCCTTGATAGAACGAAGAGGCAGCGCTTCGGTTTCCAGCGTGGACAGGTCGATTCGCCGCGACGCGTGGTCGATGTCAAAGCCGACCACGCCGCCGTCTGCGGCGATGTCCACATTGAGTCCGTCCGAAACCTCGCGCGTCTCTGCGCCCGGTTCGGTTCTGAACTCGATATAGAGGCTGTCGGTTTCGGGAAAATAATGAAGTTTCATGGGTTCCCTTATCTTGCCGGAACGCCGACCGACGCGCCGGATACCGCCCCGCTCAAACTTCCGCCTTGTAGCAGATAACGATCTCCATCGCCATACGGGGTTGTTGAAAAAGCCCTGGTTTCGTAATTCGGCGTATGTTGGTTGATCGAGGAGGGTGGAGTGATTCATGCCGCTACATCGGTTGCGTCAAACCCTCATGCTGCATGCCGCCGTATCGCCTCACCCTGAGTAGCCGACGAAGGCGGCGTATCGAAGGGCGACACCGACGCGCCCCGTCCCTCGATACGGCGCGAAAGCGCGCCTACTCGGGATGAGGGTGGTATGGCGACTCCAGGGGGACAGGTCACGACCTGTCCCTACAAAACCACAGCCACTCGCTCATCGGACCTTTTTGGGCAACCCCGTATGCGGCGCCCGGCCTCAGCTTCCCGCCTCGGGGAATTTATCCGGCCAGTCGGCGAGCAGGGCTTCGAGGTAGGCCTTGAGATCGTCGGGGTTCTTGCGGCGTATCTTGTTCCTGTCGATCTCCTCTTGCGCCTCGATGGGAATCGCCAGCGCGTCGTTGAACTTGTTTCTCATGTTGAAGTAGGTGATGACCATGGTGAGTTCCACGATTTCGGAGTCGGTGAAATGCTTTTTGACTTCCTGGAATACGTCGTCTCTCTCCCTGGCCGTATTTAGCGTGACGTGCTCCGCCCAGAGCAGGACGGCGCGCTCTTTCCCGTCGAAGGGACTGTAGTCGCCCTCGCTGATGGCGTCTATCTGGCTTTGCGCGATACCCGCCGATTGACCAACCGGCGTGTTGTGCGCCAGTCAGTAGGCGCAGTTGTTGAGCCGGCTCGTGTTGATGATGGCGAGTTCTTTCGTCCTGGTGTCGAGGGCGGACCCCAGACCCTGGCGCAGGAGCGAGGAGGTGAGCGGCAGCATGAACTTCGTGATGAACGGCTGGTTCGCCATCACCCGCCAGGCGTTGGGGATGCGGTTCAGCAGAACGCTCGCGTGGTCGAAGAGGTGGTTCACGACGGGGTTGTCGGCGCCAGATTCGAGCATGGGTACGCGGGACACGGGGTCGCTCCTTTCGGGATTCGGGTTTCGGGAGAATGAGCCATTCTCCGATGAAACGCGGAATTTTGGAACCGCGGCGGGCTTCAAGCCCCGGCTTGCGCCGCGATGCCGTTCTTTGGCGGCAGTTGTGCCGGGAGGAGGTCTGGTAAACAATAGAATCCGTGAGCGTTTTTTGATTCTCACTGACGCGCCGCGTTCAAGGAGTGAGAGATGTCCGACACGCTTATCGAGAGGAACCCGGAAATCCTCGGCGGGACGCCCGTATTCGCAGGCACCAGGGTTCCCGTGCGCACCCTGATGGAACATCTCGAAGCGGGCGACCGGCTCGACGATTTTTTGGGAGATTTCCCGACGGTGTCGCGAGAGCAGGCGCTCGAAGCGCTCGAACGCTAATCCAACGCCTTCCTCACGGACGATCAGGGCATCGAATACCAGCAGAACCTCGCCGGTCTGGCGCTTCCCGTCATCATCATGCTCGTTCCCCGGAACCGGGTGCAGGAGTTAGGGCCTCTCGTACCGGGGTTGTTGAAAAAGTCCTCTCTGCTTCATCCTGAGTAGCGGCGAAGCCGCGTATCGAAGGTCAATCGCGACCAATGCGGGAGCGATTGCCGGCCAAAAAGGGGAGCGCTCCCCTCGACAGACTCGGGCAAGCCCTTCGATACAAACGCTCCTTTCTCAGTCGCGTTTTACCTTTGGCGGCTACTCAGGGTGAAGGAAAAGGCGTTGGCGGTTTGCGGGGGTCGCATGCGGGGGTTTTTCAACAGGCCCTCGTCGGTTGGAATCGATCACCGCCGTCATTCCGGCGAATGCCGGAATCCAGGGTTTTCGTCTTTTCCTTGTTTTTCTTCCCGTTTTCTGACAACGAGTGGGCATGAAACGCCGTAACGTGGCCGCCTCATCCGCTCTGGATTCCGGCATGCGCCGGAATGACGGCTAAAAACGGATACCGGGCGGAGGCATCGGTGTCACTATCTACCGCGTCCTCGCTTGAATCGAGCCCCGGCTTGCGCCGTGAAGGTTCCGGGTGGGAAGATGCGCCGGTTTTGAATTGACGCTCTGATCAAGGTGAGGTTCATGAACATATCGAGCGAGACGAGAAAGCCCATCGGCCTAGCGGTGGTGGGATGCGGCAAGATCGGGCGCATCCGTGCCGAGTTCGCGCGGCAGAACGCGGCGGTCGAGTGGATGGGGCTGTGCGACATCGACGAGCAGGTGGGCAGAAAGCTCGCCGAAGACGTATCCGCCGATTTTTTCACGACCGACTACCGCGAACTCCTGAAGCGCGATGAGGTGAACGCCACCGTTCTGGCCACCTACGCGAACGAGCGGCTCGAACCCATCCTCATCGGCGTGGAGCGCGGCCACCGGATGCTGATCGAAAAGCCCCTGGCGGTGGACGCCGATGTTTCCCAAAAGCTGGCGAGCGCCATCGACGAGGCGAGCGCAGACGCCGTTCTGGGCTATACGCAGCGGTTCCGACGCCGCTTTCTGGTGGCGAAGGAGAAGATTCGCTCGGGCGAGTTGGGCGACGTCTCTTCCGTCACGGGCCGCGCCTTTTTGAACCGCATGAACCCGGTGGCGAACTCCACCAAGACGGAGTTCCCGACGAAGTTCACCCCCATGGTCATCTCCGGCACCCACAGCGTGGATCTGTGCTCCTGGCTTCTGGAGGGGCGGCGGCCCGTCGAGGTGTACGCGCGCTCGGTGGACAAGGCGATGGCGCCCTACCTCACGAAGGATTCCACGTTCGCCATCGTCACCTACGAGGACGGGACGATATGGAGCATGAACGTGAGCTGGGCGCTGCCGAGCGTCTGGCCGGCGGAGGTCTATTCGCTCGAACTGGGGATCGTGGGGACGGGGGGCGTGCTCACGATAGACGACACGCACCGCGACATCGTCTTCGCCACGGCGGAGCCGCACGAATCAGCGCGCCTGAAGCAGGAGCGCAACGTGAGTTTTCTCACCAGCTATCCGCCGGGCGATCTTGTGTTCGAGCAGCTTTGGGGCCCCATGCGTGAGGAGACGCGCTCGTGGTTCGACAGGATTTACCTGGGCGTCCCTACGCCGCACACCACGGCGCGCGAAGCGCACGAGAACCTCATGCTGTGCCTGGCGATGGACCATTCGGCCAAGACGGGGCGGGCGGTTCCGCTGCCGGTCAAGCCTGAGGATTTCGAATGAGTGAACCCTCGCTCCTTGCGGGAGCGTCTGCTGCAAGCGGAGCCGGATGAGGCTGCGGCGCTTTTTTATGCGTCTTGATGACTTTACGGGAGAGGGTGATGGCGGTTTCGGGAGGCGAGAGGAATCCGATTGGCCTGGCCGTGGTCGGCTGTGGTCGGGTGGGCCGCATTCGCGCGCGCTGCGCCAGGGAGTACCCGGGCACGGAGTGGCTCGGTTGTTGCGACATCGACGAGAAAAAGGGAAAAGCCATGGCCGGGGAGTTCGGGGCCGATTTCTTCACGACCGATTTCTCAGAACTCATCCGGCGGCCCGAGGTGAACGCCGTCGTCATCGCCACGGACGAGGAGTGGCACGCGAAGCCGCTCCGGGAGGCGATTACGCAGGGCCACAGGATTCTGGTGGAAAAGCCGTTGGCGACGAGTGTGGCGGAATCGGCGAAAATCGTGGAGGCGGCCGAAGCGGCGGGCGTCGAGTTGCTCGTGGGCTACACCCAGCGCTTCAGGAGGCGCTGGCTCACGGCGCGCGAGCACGTGCAGTCGGGCGTACTGGGCGAGGTCACCTCCGCCACGACGCGCGCGCTGCTGAACCGCCAGGTCGGCATCACGCGGCTGTCCAAGAACGAGGACCGCTCCACCCTTACGCCCATGGTGATTTCCGGCACCCATGCGCTCGACGTCATGCTGTTCGTCATGGGGCCCGAGAAGAAGCCCGTCGAGGTCGTCTCGCGCTCGATATCGCGCGTGATGACGGGCATCGGCACGCAGGACGCCACCTTCAGCATCTTCACCTTCGACGACGGGACCATCTGGAGCATGGAGTGCAACTGGGGGATGCCCACCATCTGGCCCGCCTCGACATACGGCGTCACCATCAGCGTGGTGGGCACCGAGGGCGCGCTCACCATCGACGACACCCACGCCGATTTCATCATGGCGTCCGAGAATCCGCTCGCCTCTCACCGGGGGGAGGAGCGTCACGTGCACCTGCTCGAGAGCTACCCGGCGGGGGACATGTCGAAGGGGCAGTTCTGGGGCCCCATGCGCGATGAGTCCATCGCCTGGCTCTCGCACCTCTTCACGGGCGTCGACATGCCCCACGCCACGGGCGCCGAGGGACACCGGAACCTGATGCTCTGCATGGCGTGCGACCTGGCCGCCAAGCGAAAGCAGGCCGTGAAGCTACCCATCGACCCCGAAGAACTCGAAGCGGGCCTTAAAGGGAGTTGTTGAAAAAGCTCATAAAAGTCGGGATGTCAATACACTTGCAGGGGTCGCATATATGCGACCCGCATTGTGGAGGCGAAAAGGCAGGGCCACATGGTATGCGGCCCCTACACGCGGATGGCAGCCCCTCACAGATAGCTGAACATCAAAATGACGGCAGTGGTCAATTCTGAGTGAGGGGAAGGTATTCAACAACCCCCGCAAGGGGGAGTGATGCCTCATCCCTCATCGGTCGCGTCATACCCTCTTTTTGCGTGCCCTCATATCTGCCTCACCCTGAGTAGCCGCCGAAGGCGGCGTATCGAAGGGTCTGTCCTGAGTCTGTCGAAGGGGCGCTCCCTCGATACGGCGCGCAAGCGCGCCTACTCGGAATGACGAACGAAAACCAAATTCGTCGTGGGTCCCGAGAAGTCGGTTCCGACCGAAGAGGGAGGAACCGCCGCCTACCGTAGGGACAGGTCGCG
>JAPPHK010000227.1 GCA_028820795.1 Nitrospinota bacterium
GGATCTGCGAGCCCTGGGAGATACGCCCGGGGGTGAAAATCGCCTTCATCAAGGGGCCCGACAACATCAGCATCGAGATGGCCCAGCGCGGCTGATTTCGCCGTCCACTATCTGACGAGGCGCGTCGGTGAAGTGATGGTCCCGCGGAATGCCTTTCATTTCAGGTACTTTCGCGTCTGCGCCGGGGTGACGCCCCATCAGGATACGACGTGGGAATCTTCGGTGCTGGAGACTTCTTTCTCTGCAATGGTAATCTTCCCCGTAAAACTTCTCCCGCCGCCGGGAGTTTCGCCATGAAGAAGTGGAACAGACGTGAACTGCTGAAAAACTCCCTGCTCGGCCTTACGGCACTGGGCGCGGGCGCCTTCGGGCTTCGGAAGTCCCTCGCCCTCACGCCCGCCCATGGAGAACCGGGGGAATTCGGGAAATTTCTCATCGCGCAAGGCGAAAAACCGGGTGCGGTCCCGCCCCCGGCGCGAAATCCGACCGCCTCGGAATCCATGGGACCCTATTACAAGGAAGGGGCTCCTTTCCGCGGCCGCCTGATGCCCCAGGGCGCGCCGGGCACGCCCATGATCATCCGCGGCCACGTCTATGGGCATGATACCCGGAAACCGCTCGAGGGCGCGACAATCGACGTCTGGCAGGCGGATGCGAGCGGCAGCTACCACGGCATGGACAAGAAGGAGAATTATCTCTACAGAGCGCGAATGCTGACCACAAGGCAAGGCCTTTACCAGTTCGAAACCGTGCATCCGGGACGTTACGGGTTCGCCTTGTGGGCGAGACCGTCACACATTCATTTCTACGTCCGCCACCCTGAATACAAGCCCCTGGTGACGCAGTTGTATTTCCAGGGCGACCCGCGACTGGGTGCTCATGAGCGAGCAAAACCCTCGTTGATCATTGCGCTCAAGAAAGTTTCCTGGGGAAAAACATATGAATTGGGTATTTTCGACATCGTTCTGGTGCGGAAATGAGGAAAATCCGCACGTTTTCAACACTTTAGAAAACTTGAATTGACCGGCTATCAGCCGTAGAGCGCTGTTTGAAGCTGCTCGCGCATTTTCTCTGGCTCTATACCAAAGGCGCGAAGCGTGTCCCCCGCTTCATGAATGACTCGATCGATATCCTCGTAGATTTTATACGTCTTCGTGTAGTCGGGATACTCGAACCCCATGGCCTGGCCGAGAATCGTCATGAAATTCTCGATTGCAAAGGGTTCCAGTTTTTCCAGATCGCATAGTTCCCGATGACAGCTATGGTAAACCGTGAGCAGGGAATCCACCCGGGCGCGGCGCGCCGAATCGAAAAGTTTCTCGCGCATCGCCGCCTTCGCCTCGGGAATGAGGAGCGTAGGGCACTGATAGCCGTGATCCGATAGCTGTTCAATCTCCACGAACTCAAGGCCGGGAACCGCTTTGAGTATTTTCATGACGTTACCCTCAACGCCATCGGTTCCCCCATGCAGATGCACGGCTACGCGCTTTTCCACCTTTTGCGTGAATTCTCCCCGCAAGGATTCCAGATTTTCCACCAGATATTGCGTGATGTGGACAAACGGCAAGATATCCTCTCCGTTCGATTTCGAGTCACCCGCCATCGGGAGGATCGGTTTTCCGGTGTAGAGGTGCTGATATTCAGAGTATTGCATCTGGCAGGTGGGGCAAAACGTGATGACCCTTTCCGGCTCATATGATTTGAAATGCGCAAGGGAGCGCGCGCCCATCGCCGCTCCCGATTCCAGATCCCCTCGCCTGATGTGGTTGATGCCGCAACAATGGCCCACGCCGCCGGCAACCTCATAGTCCAGCCCGAGCCGGTCGAAAACGTCGATGCAGGAGATCAGGATATGGGGCGTCTGGAGGATGTTGCAACCAAAGTAGAACACCGCGTCCACCTTGCTTGCCTCGGAGCCCCGCACGGCTGTGAGATTCCTGAACAGCTCGGGTTCCAGTTGGAGAGCGGCCATGAAACGAATCTTCCGGCTCAAATCCTGAAAATACGCCCGGCCGGCTTCTTGTATGTCCGTTTCCCCCGATTCGATATTTTGAAGCTTGAGCTTGGCGTAAGAAAGCATTTCACGCGGGTTGACGTCCTCCGGGCAGGCCTCGATGCAAATTCCGCTCTTTTGGCAAACCTTGGCCCAAAGCGCCCCTTCCGGCTCATGGGGGCGATCGTTGAGGATGTCGATCACGGATTTCGTCACTCGTTCGGGTTCTGCGCCCTTGGCACCTGAATACGGAACCATCGGGCAGACTTCGTAACACTTTCCGCAATGCGTACAGGCTTCGGTGATTTGAGCGATTCGCTCATCCATGAAATTCTGGTAGGCAGTTGCTTCCATGGTGTTCCTTTGATGGAGCAAAAAGAATAGAAAATTCTATGGTAGCCGACCGGCATGGTCAACCAAACAAATAATAGGCGGTTCCATATATCTGGAGATAAAGCGACGCTGTGAACAATCGTCACATCCCGTGAGTTTTGACCCAGCCTTACCAATATGCTAGTTAAGAGGCTGTTTTCCAGAACTTCGGGTTTGATGGAAAATCCCCTGGAAATGACCTCATCCCCGCATATGTATCAATACTCGTCACCAAGTTCTGAATCCTTCGAGGAGGTATTGAGAAATGCCGATTGCTACAGAAAAATATGATGTCGTCGTAGTGGGTTGCGGCAACGCAGCACTTTGCGCATCGCTTGCGGCGCGAGACCAGGGGGCGAATGTATTGGTGCTCGAAAAAGCGCCTGAAGCATGGCGTGGCGGCAATTCGGCTTTTTCTGGAGGTCTTTTTCGTTTCGCATTTCATAGCATCGAAGATATCTACTCGCTCGTTCCCGACCTTTCCGACGCCGAAAAAGAAAATATCGAGATCGACCCCTACACGTCAGAAAAATTCTTTGACGATCTCGCGCTTTTGACCGAATACCAGACCGATGGCGACCTCGCCTCCGTCCTCATCCACGAGTCGTTCCCGACATTGAAATGGATGCAATCAAAAGGCCTGCGCCTTATCCTCGCCAGCGGCCGCCAAGCCTTCAAAGTAGACGGCAAGATGCGTTTCTGGGGCGGTCTGGTTCTCGAGATCGTCGGAGGTGGGCGCGGCCTCATCGACTCCCTCCTCGATGCCGCAAACAATGCCGGAGTCGAGATTCGCTACGCATCGAAGGCGACACGTCTGATCACGGAACCGATGGGGGGTGTGACTGGCGTCGAAGTCAAAGGTCCCGACGGACCTTACACAGTCTCGACTCACGGAGTAGTTTTGGCGTCGGGTGGTTTCGAGGCAAACGCCGAGATGCGCTGCCGCTACCTGGGTCCGGGTTGGGAACTCGCAAAAGTGCGCGGCACTCCTTACAACACGGGTGACGGCATCAAGATGGCGCTTGATATCGGGGCGCAGCCCTACGGCAATTGGAGTGGGTGTCACGCCGTTGCCTGGGATTTGAACGCTCCGCCCTTCGGCGACCTCACTGTAGGAGAATCCTACCAGAAACACTCATACCCGTTCGGCATCATCGTGAATATCGAAGGCAAGCGCTTCGTGGATGAGGGAGCCGATTTCAGGAACTATACTTACGCCAAATATGGTCGGAACATTCTCCAGCAGCCACAAAGAGCCGCTTTTCAGATATTCGATCAAAAAACGGTTCACATGCTGCGCGACGAATACCGCATTCGCGAAGTCACAAAAGCCGAGGCCAACACGCTGGAAGAGCTCGCCAGTCAACTCGAGATCGACACCGATGAGTTCGTCAAAACCGTCCAGGAATATAACAACGCGATTCAACCGGGTGAATACAATCCCACCATCAAAGACGGCAAATGCACAAAGGGCATCGACCCCCCGAAATCGAACTGGGCGCTATCCATCGATGAGCCGCCCTATCTCGGCTTCGCCGTCACCACGGGCATCACGTTCACCTTCGGGGGCATCCGCGTGACGCCCAAAGCGGAAGTCATGAACACCGAAAACGAAGTCATTCCCGGGCTGTTCGCCGCGGGCGAACTCGTGGGCGGCGTCTACTATTTCAACTACCCGGGAGGAGCGGGGCTGACTTTGGGCTCCGTCTACGGGAAATTGGCCGGCACTGCAGCGGGGCAGCGCGCCGCCAAGGCTAACGCGGACACCGCGTAAATCTTCTTTTCGGGTGGATGAAGCGTTCCACTTCATACTCTAGTGGCGGACTACGATAGCCCCGGCGATCATTGCCCGGTTCGAGCCATGAGCAAGGCGCTTTACGCCGTAATTCCGTTCAAAGGTACCGATTCACCATTCAAACTCACGGTGCTTTTCAGCGGAACGGCGGCCGTTACCATTTGTTCGGCGAAACATCCTTGCTTTGCGTTCTTGATGACAGCCAGTATCTTCTCCTCCGGTTCATCGGATTCCACCTCGAAGTGCGTGCGGACTTCGCTGCAGCCGGCATTCACAGTGCCCTTGAGAACGGAACCCCCTAAAAAGTAATCGAAATCCACGTGCACCTTGGCGTGCGTGAAAGACACTTTCATCATGTGCGCGTACCGCGCAAGCTGGGTAAGGAGTCAGAATCCAACTCCCATGGCGATGTAGCAAAGTGGCTGCGGGTAGGAATCCTCACCACCGATGCGAGGCGGCTCATCGCAAAAGACCTCGAAATGCCTGTGCGTCCCCAGCTTGAGTTGGCCTTTTCCCTCTATCGTTTCGGTGCCGGCGGACATGGTGAAAGCATAGCCCTGCTTGGGGAGCTCGGGCTTGTCGATTGCACGCTCACCGGGAATGGTACTGTCTTTACGCGGATCGAGAGGTTCCACTTGTCATGTCTCCTTTGGTGTCATAAGAATGGCGGAAGTAAAGCGCTATTATGCACGCAGGGGCGGTGCAAGAGAACTGCCGGAGCATACATTTTCTCGTCATGATAAAGGGGCTATTTTGTGAACCGAATCGTCGTACCAGATGACTACCCTTCCGTTTTTGTGGGAAGCGCCGCCGAAGCCCGGCTCCGGGAAATCGGGGACGCAGAGATCCATACCTCAAACCCGCAGACATCCGAAGAGCTGCTGAAACGCGTTTCCGGCGCCGATGGGATCATCAACATCCGGGCTTTTTGCAAATTCGACGCGGATTTTTTCTTGAACTGCGATGCACTCAAGATACTTTCGATTTGGGGAACGGGCACGGACCACGTCGATTTGAGAGCAGCCGAGAGCGCAGGCGTTATCATATCGAACACGCCGGGCGTGGCCGCCGTTTCTGTGGCGGAACATACCTTAACCCTCATGATGGCGGCAGCGCGACAGATACCCGGAAACGATTCCGCCATCCGGGCGGGCGAGTGGCCACGGGGACAGATGACTCAATTGCACGGGAAAACACTCGGCCTCATCGGCCTTGGCGCCATCGGCCGTCAGACGGCTCGCATCGCCGCCGGCATCGGGATGAAACTCATCGCCTGGACGTTTCATCCAGACGATGATTTCGCCGCAGAAGTAGGACTGGAATTCGTCGACTTGAACACTCTGTATGAACAGGCCGACGTCGTCTCGATTCACGTGCGGCAATCGACAGACACCATCGGTATGGTCGGCGCCGAGGCGTTCTCCCGCATGGGACCAGATACCATTTTGGTAAACACCGCGCGGGGGCCAATCGTGGATGAAGAAGCACTAATAACCGCTTTGGAGAATGGGGCCTTGGCAGCGGCGGGTCTCGACGTATTCGACCAGGAACCTCTGCCTCCGAACCATCCCATCGGAAAACTGAACAACGTGGTCCTCTCCCCGCACAATGCGGGCATCACGCCCGAAGTGACCGAGGCGGGCCTTCTGATGTCGGTGGAAAATGTTGCCGCAGCACTCTCGGGTACGCCGCAAAACGTGGTGCATCCATCATGATTTGCTATAATGAGCCATAGAGACAGACTGATTTCTTCTCTTGGTGTCCGCCGTATCACGTCAATAGCGGCATGAAGCTTCCTTCGATTTTTTCGCCCGAAACTCAAGGAGAAAAAAATGAGTCCTACAGGAAGGGCCTGCGTAGCGGAAGCCATCGGCACGTTCGCGCTGTGCTTCATAGGAGCGGGCGCCATCATCTTGAATCAGAAAACGGGTGGAGCCGTGGGCCTCATCGGCATCGCCTTGGCCCACGGGCTGATCCTCTCGGTCATGATTTCCGCGATGGGGCACGTCTCGGGCGGTCATTTCAATCCGGCCGTTACAATCGGTTTTATGGTCACCAAAAGAACAGACGGCGGCACAGGCATCTCCTACATCATCAGCCAACTCGTGGGTGGAACGGTGGCCGGTATTTTGCTGAGAGTCATCTTTTCCGCCGACGTCTGGCAAAAAGTTAATCTGGGAACACCGACACTGGCGAGTGACGTGAGCTTCGGCATGGGGATTTTGATTGAAATCATCCTCACGTTCTTCCTCGTCACAGTTATTTGGGGGTCCGCCGTGGACGACAGACACCCCGATGTCGGCGGTTTCGCGATCGGCCTCACCATCGCTGCAGATATTCTGATGGGTGGTCCACTCACGGGGGCATCCATGAATCCCGCGCGTACTTTCGGCCCCGCCCTGGCCGGGGGCGGCTTTGACGGGATCAACCACCTTGTCTATTGGATTGGGCCCATTATCGGCGGCGTGGCGGCTGCACTGGTGTACAACAACATATTGATCAAGAAAGAGTAAATCAAAAAACCGCCCCGACGGCGCTATTTGCCGGGGCGGTTTCGACCGTCTGCTTACGCGTTATCTTTAACGACGTTGGCGGGTGCGCCCTTCAGGTACGCTTCGACGTTCGCTACCGGCACGTCTCGGAACCTCGCATACGTGCCGTCCGTAATCCACGCCGAATGTGGCGTGATGATGACGTTGTCCAAAGAACGATATATCGAGTCCTTCGGCAAGGGTTCAAATGGCTCGAACACGTCCAGGCCCGCGCCCGCGATGCTTCGGTTTCGCAAGGCATCCAGAAGCGCATCCTCATCCACATACAGAGCGCGCGCCGTATTGATGAAAAACGCCGTTTCCTTCATCTGTGCGAATTTTTCTCTCGTCATGAATGGCGCGGCGTCCGCCGGCAAATGAAGATGGAGCGACACCACGTCGGCTCCAAGACATTCCTCGATGGAAGCCGCTCCCGCCCCCTCCGCTTTCGCACGTTCAGGCGTCATCGAAGGAGAGCATGTGTTGACCCGCATGCCGAAGCCCAAGGCCATGCGGCAAACCAGGCGGGCGATATGGCCGAAACCGATGAGACCCAGCGTTTTTCCGGCAAGCTCGACTCCAAGATCCTGTGGCCAGCCGCCCTCTTTCATGGCGGGGAACATGAGCGGCATTCTTTTCGCCAACGCCAGGATCAGCATCATCGTGTGTTCGGCCACGGACGAGGCACTCGCGGCGGGCGTCGTGCTCACCACGATCCCGCGTTCGTTGGCGCGATCCATGTCGATCATGCGCGGGCGCGTGCCCATTACGGAAATCATTTTGAGGTGAGGAATGTGATCCAACAAATCCGTCGTCTTGAAGTCGGTTTGATACCTGGTCGTGAGGATGATTTCCGCGTCTTTCAGGCGCTCGCGGAGCAATTCTTCGGTCTCGGCATTATCGGTGTAATAATGCACGTCTTCCAAGGCGCGCAATCGCGCAAGGGCTTCTGAATCTTCAAACAAACGGAAGCAATCGTCGGGAATAACGATTTGCATCGATGAGGCTTTAACTGTCGCTCACGAGAATGACCGCCGCTTTTTCGATGGTTAACCGGACCTTGCTACCCACGCCGAAGAATTGATGCGGGTCGCCGATGACACGTAGCGGTTCTTCCAGGCCCGGCACTTTCACTAGATAGTCCACCGTGCTGCCGAAATAATAGCCGCGCGTCACCTCGCCATCGATCACGTTCTGTGCGTCTGCACCGCCCACGTCGGCATTCTCGGGATGCACCTGAATACGGTGGGGCCTTATGGATACGAGCTCTCCCGCTTTTCCGCCGTCTGCGTTCATCATGAACTTGGCGCCGTCACTGGCCTCAAAAAGACCCGGAGCACCTATTTTTCCTCGAATCGAGTTGGTTACGCCGACGAACTCCGCCACGAACTTCGTCGCCGGAATGTCGTATATATCAGACGGTTTGCCCACCTGCTCGATCTTGCCGCTGTTCATGACGCAGATTCTGTCACTCGTGACCATGGCCTCGGCCTGATCGTGGGTCACGTAAATACTCGTGATGTGAAATTCATCGTGCAGACGCCTGATCTCAAAACGCATCTCCTCGCGCAGGTTGGCATCGAGGTTCGAGAGCGGTTCATCCAGCAACAACACGGCCGGTTCGACCACGAGTGCGCGGGCCAAGGCTACCCGCTGTTGCTGGCCGCCTGAGAGTTCTGATGGATAGCGGGCCCCCAAATGATCCATTTGCACGACGGAAAGCAGGCTTTTCACGCGCTTATCCGCCTCGGCACCCGTGATACCGCGGAATTTCAACCCATAGCCCACATTTTGAGACACCGTCTTGTGCGGCCAGATGGCGTAGCTCTGGAAAATCATGCTCATGTTGCGGCGCTCGGGCGGTATGACGCTATTGGCGTTCGATACGACCTCCCCATCCATCACGATTTCCCCGGCGTTCGGATCGATGAAACCCGCCACGAGGCGCAGAGTCGTCGTCTTGCCGCAACCCGATGGCCCCAGAAGCGAAATCAACTCCCCGTGTTCGATGTGCAGGTCTATCTCGTCCACCGCCCGAACGTCGGTGCCGAATATCTTCAAAAGGCCTTTCAAGTCTAAAACAGCCAACGCAAATCTCCCTTTCTATCCGCTGGAACTCATGAAGTCCCTGCCCACCAGACGGAATCCGGCCACAATCGCCACCAAAGTGATGAGCAATAGCAAGACACCCAAGGCCGATATGGGACCCAACAGCGTTTCTTCATAGAAATCGACGATGACCACCGAGATAACCTTCGTGTTCGTCGTCCAAAGCAGAACCGAGGCGCTCAATTCCCTGAGCGAGGGCATGAACACCAATATCCACGACGCGATGACGGCCGTCTTGAACAGGGGAACCGTCACATCCTTGAAAACCTGGAGACGATTCGCCCCCATGATGCGGCAACTCTCCTCGAGTTCGGGATGAATGCTCGAGAGGCCCGCGTTCGCCGTCTGATACGCAAGGGGCAGGTATTTGGTAAGATACGCCAGGAACATGATCCAAAGCGTTCCGTACAGCACGAAGGGCTGTTTCGTATAGGCCGCGAACAGGCCCACCGCCAGGACGATACCGGGAATTCCGATGGGCGCGGTCGCCATGAATCCCATATATTGATGACCTTTGATGAGCTTGCGCTGCGCGATAAAGGCGGAAACCGCGGCCACGATGGTAGCGCCGGTCGCCGCCATGATGGCCAGGAGAATCGTATTGTAGATCGACACCCTCACCGCATCGTTCGTCAGGATGAAGTGATAATTCCATAAGGTGAAGTTTGACCATTCCAGTCCGCCGCCCAGGTTTCTCATGAACGACGTGGTCAGCAAAGCGAATCCGGGCAGCACGATGGCGCACACGAGCGGGATGAGGCAAAGAATGAATATCGGTATCCGCCAGGCACCCAGCTTTTGCGGCCGCCTCTGGCCTCCCTTGCCGCCGACGGTAGCGTAGCCTCTTCTGCCCAGAACGATACCTCTCGTCCAAACCATGCCGATAGCCAGAATCAGCATGGGCATTGCGTAGGCGGAGGCCAAACCGAGCAGGTCATCTTCCGAAACCATGAAAGCGCGGAGCTGGGTCGTCATCGTGTGCTGGCCCGCCGGAATCGACAACACCGCCGGGATGCCGAAAAGGATCATCGCCTCGAGCGCGGCCAGGATGAACCCGGCGAACAGGGAGGGCGCCACGAGCGGCAAAGTGATGCTGAACATGGTGTGGAACGTGCCGCCGCCCGCCACGTTGGCCGCGTCTTCCACGTCCGATGAGATATTGTTCAGACCCGCCAGAACGACGATGAAGACGAGGGGAAATGAGTAGAGCGACATGGCGAATACGACGCCCTTCATCGTGAAGATGTCGAACAGATAAAACTCCTCACTCAATCCAAATAACCCGCGAATCCATTTATTCAGCCACCCTTCGTTTTGTCCCGCCAGGAATATCCAGGCGATGGCGCCCAGAAAAGGAGGTGTCACGAAAGAGGCCAGGATGCCGTTCCTGATTAAATTCGGGCAAGGAATATCCGTTCGGCTGACCACCCAGGCCATCACGGCTCCCACCACCAGAGATATGCTGCCCACGGAGATGGCGAGCATCATCGTGATGTACATCGGCTTGTAGTATTCATCGGTTTCGAAAGCGTCGATATAGTTCTGAAAGGTGAAGCCGCCGGCCTCATCTTCGGAAACGAAAAAGCTCTCCTTGAAGAGCTGGAAGATGGGATTCGCCACCAGGATGATAAGAAGGATAAGCAGTACTACCCAAACAATTACGGTATAGTCAAATTTTCTGGTGGCCGAGGGCTCGCCTCCCGAGATCATGCCGGGAAGCTGTTGCGCATCTTGCGTCATATCCGCATGTGTCCTTCCAGGAGTTAAGTGGTTTTCAACCTGTTCTATACATCAAAATAACAGACGGGAGCGGTTTCTCGATATTACGCAAGAAACCGCCCCCGCTCATGCTATTTTTACACGCCGAAGAGCTTCTTGAACATCTTACGCGTCGGCTTGTTCTTCTTCTTCAGTTCCGCCCCGCCAATGGCCATCAAGTTGATTTTGTTGAGTGGCGGCAACGCCTTGGGGTATTTCACATCGGGATTGCCCACATAGAGGAAGTAGTCCGCCAGAAGCTGCATGGTCTCCATACTGAACAGGTAATCAGTGAACACGCGCGCGGCGTTGGGGTTCGGCGCTTTCGTGAATACGCCATTCGGCGAAGTCACCAATGCCAGACCTGCCGGTGGAACGATGGGCTTGAGCGGCTCGCCTTTCTGGATCAACTTGAGCAGTGAATACGAGGTCGTTCCCGCTCCCAGCCAGGCTTCCCCACGCGCTACGAGAGGAATGCCGCCAGCCGCGGATTGCACGATCTTGGGCTTTTGCTTGGCCATCTTCTTGTAATAATCCCAGCCGAATTTGTTCACGATGTTGATCATTCCGTTCGTGACGAATCCGCTGTAGCTCGGATGCGAGTGAACGATTTTTCCCTTCCACTTGGGGTCGAGGAAATCCGCATACGTCTTGGGTGCGTCTTTAGCACTAATTTTCTTGGTGTTGTAGAAGGGCATCAAAACGCCCGCGCGAAGGATCGTCCAGTAATTGTCCTTGGTCACGAACTTCGGGTTGAAGTTGTCCGTCCCGGCGGGCTTGTAGGGCGTGATGATTTTCTTGGCTTTTAAGTTCAGGAAATGGCCCAGGTTCGACGTGTGGACCACGTCGGCGACGTAAATGCCGCCTTTGCGCTCTTGGAGATAACGACGATAGAGCTTGCCCGAGCCGTCGCGGTGGAGGATGCATTTAACGCCCATTTTTTTCTTGTTGAAGTTGTTGCATATATGCTGCGCGATATTCAGCGTGATAGAGGAATACCAGGTGATCTTCCCCTCCTTCTTGGCGGCGCGCATCGTCGCCTCGTCCGCCGCAAACACAGGTGCGCTCAGAAGAGCGACCGCCAACAAACCAGCAATGATTCCTTTCAGCATTTTCCATTCTCCTCTGCTCGTTAAGTAGCAATCTTAAAGAGTGCGAAGAAACTATATTTCAAGTGTCTTCGGCGTACGTTCTATCCACCTGCCAGTTAAAACGTAAGATGCTTTCAAAAGGTGAGGCGAATCATATCAAAATTGCGCGCATCGTCAAGCAGACGATATCGCAGGAAGAAGCGGTAAACAGGTGGGCATGGGTCATGGTCGCGAAGCCTGCGCTTCGCCCTCCGGCGGCTTTTCAGCTGCGATGAAGCGCCGGGTGACGAAAATCGTGGCGGTTGCTCCCAAAATGGCAGCGACGCCCGGCCCGATGAACGCCCAATCCCAATTCACGGGAAGAGCACCACCTGTCGAGTCGTTGCTCATATCCAGGAATTTCCCCACCACCATGGGCGCGAGTGAGCCCAGCAGAAAGCCCAATCCCGATTGAATGCCCAGCGCCGATCCGAGGTGGCGTCTGGGCGTGAGTTCCGTGGTCAACACAACCAGCACGGGGGCGTCCACGTGCATCACGATCACCCAGATCAGGCAAAGTATCTGAAGAGTAATAAAAGGAGTCCCGAAAGCGAGTCCAATGGAAGCTGATATGAGACCGCTCAAAAAAAGGCTAGCGATAATCGTAGGCGGCCTGCCGATACGATCGGCGAACCAGCCGCCAATGAGTTTCGAGACCGCGCTCAACCCGATAATGAGGGCGGCGGATGAGGATGCAACTTGGAGGGCGCTCTCGCGCGTCTCGGTTCCCGTCATCACAAGGGACGCCGCCAGGAAGGTGACTATCCAACCCCTGAATGCGAACACCTCCCACCTGTGCGCTCCCGCGACGCCCATGAGCACCCACACGGGTGTCGGCAGTCTTGGGAATTGAAATCCGGTATCTCCATCCCCTCTCGGCGAAGGGAGAGGCGGAAGAAGAAACACCATGAATAAAAACCCGACGACGGGCCCTAGAGACGTCAACGCGAACGCCGTGCGCCATTCAAAATTCGCAACTAGCGCGCCCGTCAAATAGATCGAGGTCGCTACTCCCACGGTGTAAAAAAACGTATACACCCCGACCATCCGGGCGCGTCTTCCCTGCGGGGCATACTCCGCTACCAGTCGAAGCGCAGGCGCATACGTGCCGGCCAGCCCCACCCCCGTGAGGCCGCGAAACACCGATGCGCTGATGAAACCATCCGCAAGGAGCGGGAACATGAAATTCAGGAGCGCCAGCCAAAGACTCGAAGCCAGATATATCTTTTTCGCGCTCATGTAGTCCGTAGCGGTCGCCAAAACGGCCGAGGCGAGGATGTAGCCCACGTAGAACGCCGTATAAATCGTGCCGGCCTGCACGTTCGTGAGGTTCCATTCCGCCTTGAACAGCGGAAGCGCGGCCACGTAATTCGCATAGACGAACATCATCGGCACCTGCGCGGCGCAAATCGCCCAAAGCCAATGGGTTGACGCTTCTTCGCGCTTCGTCATGAAAATTCCCCGGCGCCTAAATGAAAAAGAGGATAAAGGATTCGACTCCCTCTGGCGAGGGAGCGGGCTTTTCATCTTCCGACTACCCGTAAAGGAGCATCCTGATGTACTCTGCGTTCATGGTTGATCCCAATTCCACGGAGCTCGCGGATGCCGACACCCATCATTGATTTCAGAGTTTCATGCCCCATTCCAGAGGGGCTGGACAGATACCTGAAACCGACAGGCCGCTTAGCGGACTACGCCAAACATTATGGAGACAGGGTTTTTGGCAATACGGAAGAACACCGCTACATGAAGCCGGATGAGTTCGTCGCCTTTTTGGATGAACAAGGGGTGGACAAAGCCGTAATCAAGACCTCCGACATGACGACGATCTCTGGCACGAAATTTCCCGCCGACGTCTTGCACGAATACATCAAGGATTACCCGGAGCGGCTGATCGGAACGGCCGGGTGCGACCCTTTTCGCGGCATGGACGCGCTGCGCGATCTGGAGCGCGACGTCAAGGAATACGGCCTCCGGGGCGTGAACATGGGGCCATGGGAGCTCGGTCTCCATGCGAACGACAAGAAGTTCTATCCCATCTACGCCAAATGCGTGGAGCTGGGCGTCCCCGTTTTGCTCCACACGTCCATGAATCTCTCGAGCTCGAACCTGCTCGATTTCGGTCGTCCGATATACCTGGACGAGGTGGCGAGAGATTTCCCCGAGCTTCGCATCGTAGCGGTTCACGGGGGCTGGCCGTGGGTATTGGAGATGATCGCTGTATGTTGGCGGCATCCCAATCTGTACATCGAAGTCAGCGGCACGATGCCCAAATACATCGCCACGCCCGACACCGGCTGGGAGCCTCTGATTCGCTACGGAAGCACGGTGCTCAAGAACAAGATTCTCTGGGCCTCGAACTGGCCGATGATCGAGCCTGGGGAAAGTCTGACGGAATTCGCCAAGTTTCCGCTGAAAGACGA
>JAPPHK010000284.1 GCA_028820795.1 Nitrospinota bacterium
CCATGGCGACCGCGATGCTCGTGACGCCCTGAACGTGGCCGATGAGCGTCATGTGTTTTTCGTCTTTCAGGTTTTTGGGGATGTCCTCGAAACGCTCCCATGAGGTCTCGGCGGCCAGATCGATCCAGATGTTGACCACTCCGTCGCGCAACGCGAGGTCTTCGATTTGCTCCAGTTCGGGGAAAAGCGCTCGAATCTCATCTGCGTTCGTCTGAATCGCCATTTTTCTTCTCCAGTTTTCCTTACGGGTCCGGGACTTCGATGCCGACGAGGGGACCGAACTGCTGGCCGCCGTAGCAGTCGCCGTCTTCCAGGTCGCAGGAGAAAACGGGGCGGGGAATGGATATCTTGATCGCGCGCGCGGCGTCGTGGTGGACGAGCAGCACCTTCTCCTCCGCCAGATTGTAGAGGCGGCAGAACACCTCCCTGGTGAGGACGTTCGAATCCACCACGCGCCGGTAGGTCTCCTCCTCGTCGAACATGACGTCGAACGTGAGGTTGAAGGGCCCTGCGTTTTTCGAACGGATGAGTTTAGCGAGTTCACCGAGTGTGGCCATCAGTTCGCCACCTCCATCGTTTCGGTCGGGAACATCTCGTAGGGGTCGTCCGGGTAGACGACGTGGTTCAGGTTGAAGCGGTATACGGGGCCTTTTTCGAGCTCCGCCGGCGTGAAGGGAAACGCCAGCGTCGAAATGAGGCCACCCCACTCGGGGATGGGGTAGTGAAGCGCGAAATGGGCCAGGGTGGACGCCATCGTGCCCGCGGATACCTGATCTTCCGCCGTCACCTCGAAGAGAAGGCCCACTTCGTGCGGAATCCGGCCCGCTTCTGGTTCGAGCGTCCCCATCACGGCGTCGCGACCGAACACGCGAATGGTGAGTTGATAGGCGGGCGGCGTTTCGCGGTCGGGGAATATTTCCTGAACGCGCGTCTCGAAGCCCTCCCTGATGCCGTCGAGCCAGGAGTCGAGTTGCTTGAGGATCATGGGGTCGCGCACCCCGCCGATGATCACCGACTGGTAGCCGACGAGTTCGGCACCCTCGAGCTTGATGGAATAGCGCTCCGCCGTGTGGAACTCGGAACCCGCAACGCGCACGGCGCGCTCGCTCTCCGCCGAATAGGCCGAGCGGCTCGTGTCGAGGACGCCCGCGGGCTCGGTGATGCGGTAAGGATCGGTGTTTTCATACAGGGTGTGGGAGGCCACGCTCTGCGGGGTGCAGTACATCTGCGGGTTGAGCGGCTCGACCACGAAATGATCGTCGCGGATCCAGGCGAAACAACCATCCGGCCGCGCGCGGTGCACGGCGCAGGCCGCACCGCACTCGAGTATCTTGGCCGCATGCCAGGAGAGACCTCGATCCGCGCCCATCCGTACGGGGTGGCAGGCGAAGACCGAGGTGTCCGAAGCCCTGCCGGTCAGCACCACATCCGCTCCCTCGTCGAGCGCACGGGCGATGGGTTCATCCCCCATCATGCCCACGATGTGCGCGCTGTTTTCAATGATCTCCTCATCGAGCGGGGGAGCCGGGTCGAGCGCCCGGATGCGGCCCTCCTTGTATCTTTTCTTGAGATACGCCTTGTCCTGTTCGCCGTGAACCAGGGCGAGGTTGAAGCTCAGGCCCTCCTCGCGGGCGATTTCGAGGCAAATGTCGCGCATCCACTCCAGCCCCGCGTCGCCGCCCGCCGTGCCGCATGAACCTACGATAACGGGAACGCCCAGGCTCTCGCGCCCCTGGAGCATGAGCTTCAAGTCGCGCTTGGTCGCCGAGCGGGAGAAGTTCGGTTTTCCCGCGCCGAGAAAGGCCGGTCCGTTGTCCGTAGAACCCCCGTCGCAGGCGATGACGTGGGGCTTCATGGACAACCCGCGCTCGAAGGAGCTTTCGGGGAAACCCGAGCCGATGACGCCGCAAGGAGAAAGTACGCGCGCTTCCAAGTTGGGTTCACTCCATTCTGGTGAGATTCATACGCATCCTGGTCTTGAAGACGCGCCCCGAGGCGGCCTTGTCGCCGGATGCTGCCATGTCGATATAGCGAGTGCGCATCCTACACCGATTGTCCCGTGAGAGAAAGACAGAAGACGTATCCGGCGCCCGGTATTATTCTCCCTTCAATTTTCGGCGCACGGCCATGAGCGCGGCCAAGTTGCTCGTCATGACGGGAAGATCCGGATAGCGGGTATGAATCTCGGGCAGGGCGTCTACGGCGGGCAGGTTCGTGCAGGATATGAAAAGACAGTCCGCTTTTTTCAGGTTTTGAACCGAGAGCCTCTCTTCCGCGAATCCAAGGATTTTATCCGCCCGCGTGTTGCCGATCTCGATGTTGTCCGTGATTCCCATGCCGTCTATCGAGAGAACCTCCATGCCGTCTTCTTCCAAAGACGTGCGTATGGGCCCGTTCAGCTCATCGACGTAGGGTGTGAGCACCACGAGTTTCTTCGCGTTCATGTCGGCGAATTCGCGCGCGAGCGACGAGAGAATGGTAGCCGTCTCGGCGCCCGTTTCTTCCTCGATTTGCGTTTTTATCTTCTGATCGTGCGCCTGTCCGAAGAGCGCGCCGCCCGAGGTGCAGCCGAAGACGCAGAAATGCGGCTCCACCGTCTTGAGCATCCGGTTCGCCTCGGGCAGGGATTCTTCGAGCATGCGGATCTCGGCCTGTTTCGTCGTCTCGTCCAGGAACATGCGGGAGGTGGCGACGTAGACATCTTCGGGCAGATTCCGGTGAAAATCGCGCTCCATCGTGGCGTTCGAGGAGGGAACGAGAAGGCCGACGCGAAACTGGTTGTCTTTTGTAGCGGTCATCGCTGCCTCCGGAGCGGCGAAAGGATTCAGGAATTGTAGAGCAATTCGAGGAGCGAGCAAAACGGAATCGGGGGAATCGTTGCGTCGGCGATGCGGATTGATTAGTGTACGCGTCGCCTCGAATCCAAAGGTGTTGTAAAACTTGGGGGCGATGCGCTTTTGGACGTTGGCAGCGGCATCACTTGAATGAATGGAAAAGGGGATTTTGTGGATTTTCAGCTCGAAGAATCGGATCGCCTGCTCCAACAGACGGCGCGGGAGTTGGCCTCGAGGGAATTCGCGGGGGACGCCTTCTCTTTTGCGCGAACGGGCGAATACCCCCGGCGCTCCATGAAGGTGCTGGCCGAACACGGGATGATGGGGATGACGGTGGCCGAACCACACGGAGGAGGCCAGTCGATTTTCGAGGCCTGCCTGGTGATGGAGGCGGTCTCGCAGGTGTGTCCCCACAGCGGCGATGTGGTGCAGATGGGGAACATGGGGCCCATCCGTGTGATAGACGAGTTGGGCTCCGCTGAGCAGAAGGGGCGCTTTCTGCCCCCGATATGCCGGGGGGAGAAGGTCATCTCCATCAGCATGACGGAGCCGGACGCCGGCTCGGCCGCCACGGATTTGCAGACCACGGCGGAATATGACGGCGAGAGCGTCCTCGTGAACGGCCAGAAGTGCTTCAGCTCGAACGCCCCGCACGCGGACTTGTTCGTCGTCTACGTCCGCTTCGGCCCCAGGACGCGGGATTGCGGCGCCGTCGTGGTGGAGACGGGAACGCCGGGCTTCACGAAGGGAAAGACCGAACACTACATGAGCGGGGAGGCGCACTGCGCGCTTCATTTCGAAAACGCGCGTATTCCCAAAGAAAACGTGCTGGTGGATGAGGAGGGCTTCCGGGTCCTCATGCCCGTGTTCAACGTGGAGCGGCTCGGAAACGCCACGCGCTGTCTGGCCCTGGCGCAGGCGGCATACGACATGACGGTCGCCCACACCAGTGAGAGGCGCCAGTTCGACCGCCCCCTGTGCGAGTTTCAGGGTGTTCAGTGGATGGTGGCGGACATGCGCGTAAAGCTCGAAGCGGCGCGCCTGCTCCTCTACCGGGCGCTATCGAACGCGCGTGCGGGCCTGCCCTCGGCCGTGGAGACGACGAGCGCGAAGCTCTACTGCAACGAGATGGCGCGCCAGGTGGCGGACGACGCGATTCAGCTTCATGGCGGGTATGGCTTTTCCACCGAGATGCCGCTCGAGTTTCTCTACCGCAAGATTCGCGGGTGGTCCATCGCGGGCGGCTCCACCGAGATGCTGAGAAACCGCCTGGCTTCCCTGATCTACGAGCGACCCTTCAGCCAGCGCCCGCCGAAAGCGTAGTTTCCACCGGCCATGAATTTTAGGGAATTCTCCTGATCATGCAGACCACAACCGCCGAGAGCCTCGCGCGCCTTCTTAAGCCTGAGTCGGTTGCCGTCATCGGAGCGTCTGCGAATCTGGAGCAATTCAACGGCCGCGTAGTCAGGAATCTGCTGCGCCACGGCTTTTCTGGCAGGGTCTATCCCGTCAACCCCAAATACGAAGAAGTGGCCGGTCTGCGCTGTTGGCCAGGGCTCGGAGCGCTTCCCGAAACGCCGGACGTCGCCTTCATCACCGTTGGACGAGAACGCGTGGCGGATGTGCTGCGCCAATGCGCCGAGGCGGGGGTGGGCGTTGCCATCATTTACACCGGCGGGTTTTCCGAGGCGGATGAGGCTGGCGCGCATCTTGAGGCTGAAATTCAGCGCATCGCACGGAATTCCGGGATCCGCGTATGCGGGCCGAATACGGCGGGCGTGCATAATTTTCATCACAATTTTCACCTTGCGGGCCTGATAGCGCTCGACGTGGAGGAGATGCTGCCGGGAAGAATCGGGGTGGTCTGCCAGAGCGGAAGCATCGGCGGCGCTTTGCTCTCTCGCGCGACGCAGCGCGGCATCGGATTCAGCCACCTCATCTCCTGCGGCAACGAGATGGACCTGGAACTCTCGGATTATCTCGATTACCTGATCGACGACGCCCATACCCGCGCCATCGCTGTCTATCTCGAAGGGGCACGCGACGGAGAGAAGTTCAAGAAAGTACTCGAAAAGGCCCTGCAGCAAGAAAAGCCTCTGGTCGTTCTCAAGCTGGGTGAGGCGCGCGAGGGCGCGCAAGCGGCCTTGAGCCACACGGGCGCCGTGGTCGGCGAGGACAGGGTGTATGTGGCGCTGTTCCAAAAGTGGGGCGTCACGCGGGTGGATGACCTCGATGCGCTGTTCGAAGTCGCCCACATGTTCTGCGTCTCAGCGTTTCCCGAGGGAAACAGGGTGGGCGTCGTAACGACGACGGGCGGAGCCGGCGCCTTGATGGCCGATAAGTGTGGCGCCTTGGGCCTGGAGATCGCCGAGGTGGATGATTCCCTCGGCACTCGGATGAAGGAAAAACACCCGGCCTTCGGGCGGGTGGAGAATCCGCTCGACACAACCATCGCCGATATTCACCTGTACGGAGATTTTCTCGAATCCTTTCTCGGGAGCGGATGCTTCGACGTGATGATTCCCATTGTGGGTTCGAGCGCGCAATTCGAGCCTGATATGGGGGTCGAGCCCATCGTGCGGCTGAAGGAGACGAACTCCGACGTTCCCATGCTGGCCTATTTCAATCCCCATGCCGAGGATGCGCACAGGCTACTGGCGAGAAAAGGGATCGCCTCTTTTCAGTCCATCTCGGGATGCGCCCAAGCGGCCGCTGCTCTTATCCGGTATGCAAGAGTTTTGAAAAGAGAGAAAAACAGCGCATCGAGACCGGCGTATCGGGCGCCGTTCCCATCGATTGTGGAAAAACTATCGCCTTCGGGCATCCTGAACGAAGCGCAATCTCTGGCTCTCGCTCGTGATTTCGGGCTGCCCGTGGTGGGGCATCGATTTTGCCGCTCAGAAGCAGATGTGCGCCGCGCTTCGCGTAATTTGCGTTTTCCGCTCGTTTTGAAGGGGGTTTTTTCGAAAATTCACCACAAAACGGAGTGGGGGCTGGTGAAAACGGGCCTTGGCGATGAGGCGGCGCTCGATGGCGCGCTTGTGGAAATCGCAGGTTTGCGGGAGCGATTTGACCTGGAAGGCTATCTGCTTCAGGAACAGGTCGAAGGCGGCGTCGAATTTTTACTCGGCGTGAAGCGAGACCCCCAATTCGGCCCTGTTGTGACGATTGGCCTGGGTGGGGTGGACGTGGAATTGCTCGAGGACGTAAGCGCTCGCGTAGCGCCTCTTTCGCTCGATGACGCCTACGAGATGATGGATGAACTCAAATGCAGGAAGATTTTCGAAAGCCACCGTGGCCGCGGGCCGCTGGATAAGGCAGCGTTTGCCGAAATCATTTGCCGCCTCGGGGACGTCGCATTCGCCTACCGCGAACAGATTGCGGAGATGGATTTGAACCCCGTTTTTCTATCCGAACTGGGCGGAGAATGTCTGGTGGCGGATGCGCTCATCATCACCCGAGACGTTGCCTGACGCCGTGTTCCGCGCCTGATTCTGATCCTGGAGGGGTATATCGCCGTTAAGGCCTAAAATCGCCGATTGACTTTGCATTCAACAAGATTTAGTGTTCTCCGTACCTTGGACTCACAAGGAATCTAATAACATTTTTCGGGACTGTCGTTCCTTGGTTTTATAAGGGTGGGGGTCTTTGAGCGCGCTTCTGGAAATTGAAGACTTACAAACGTATTTTTTCACCACTTCCGGCGTCGTCAAGGCGGTCAACGGCATTTCCTATGACGTTCAGGAAGGGGAGACGGTAGCGATCGTCGGCGAGTCCGGCTGCGGAAAGTCCGTCAGCGCTCTCTCTGTTCTCGGTCTCATTCCCAATCCTCCCGGCCGCATCGTCGGAGGCGCAATACGCTTTCAGGGCGACAATCTGATTGGGCTGGACGACCTTCAGATCAGAGACATCCGCGGTCGCCAGATCGGGATGATCTTCCAGGAACCCATGACGTCCCTGAACCCCGTGTTGACCATCGGGCTGCAGCTCACCGAGACGATGGAGCACCACCTCGGCATGGACAGGTCCGATGCGGAGAAAAAGGCGGTCGAATATCTGCGCCTCGTGGGCATCTCCGAACCCGAGCGGCGAATCCGGCAATACCCGCATCACTTGAGCGGCGGGATGCGGCAAAGGGTGATGATCGCCATGGCGCTTTGCTGCGAACCGAAGCTCATCATCGCCGATGAGCCGACGACGGCGCTCGACGTCACCATTCAGGCCCAGATTCTCGAGTTGATGAAAAACCTCACGAAACGCTTGGGCGTCGCCCTTATCATCATCACGCACAACCTCGGCGTGGTGGCCCGCTATGCGGATCGCGTGAACGTCATGTACGCCGGAAAAATCATCGAACGCGGCCTGGCTGCGGACATCTATCGCGAACCCAGGCATCCTTACACCCTTGGACTGCTGAGTTCCGTGCCGAGGCTCGACCAGCCCAGACAAAAGCGCCTCGATCCCATCGACGGGCAACCGCCCGACCTCACGCGCCTGGGCGCGGGCTGTTCGTTTCTGCCCCGGTGCAAGTTCGCGGTGGACAGGTGTGAGAGCGAGATTCCGCCGCTCGAGACGGTAGGAAACGGCCATATATCCGCATGCTGGGAAAAAGAGAATCTTGAAAAGGCGAGAGGATAAGCGAATGACGGCTGAGGCATCCGTCCTGGAAAGTGGCGCCGGATTCTCACGAAACGGAGAGGTCGGGGAGGTGCTCGTAGAAGTCAAGGGACTCAAGATGCACTTTCCCATCACCGAGGGCATCGTTTTCAACAAGCTCGTAGGGCTCGTGAAGGCGGTGGACGGCGTGGATTTCCATATCAAGCGGGGCGAGACGCTGGGACTCGTGGGCGAGAGCGGCTGCGGGAAGACCACGACGGGCAGGTGCATCCTCCAGCTCGAGCGTCCCACCGAGGGCGAGATATTCTTCGAGGGCGTGGATTTGACGAAACTCGACCAGGTGGCGCTTCGAGAGTACCGGCAGAAAATCCAGGTCATCTTCCAGGACCCTTACAGCTCGCTGAATCCGCGCATGAAGATCGGCGAGATGATAGACGAACCCATGTACGTTCACGGCATCGAACCCGACGCGCAGAAGAGAAAGCAGAAAGTGAGCGAACTGCTCAACGTCTGCGGGCTCAACCCCAAGATGGCGGACAGATACCCTCACGAGATGAGCGGCGGGCAGCGCCAGCGCGTGGGAATCGCCCGCGCATTGAGCCTGAGGCCCGATTTCATTATCTGCGACGAACCCGTCTCGGCGCTCGACGTGTCCATTCAGGCGCAGATCATCAATTTGCTCGAAGATTTAAGAGAGGAATATAATCTCACCTATCTGTTTATCGCGCACGATCTGAGCGTGGTGCGGCACCTCTGCCACCGCGTGGCGGTCATGTATCTGGGCCGGATCGTGGAACTGGCGGATTGCGACGAGTTGTACGACAATCCCATGCACCCGTATACGAGGGCGTTGCTTTCGGCCGTTCCCGTGCCGGACCCCGAGGTCGAGCAGAATCGCGACATCAGGATCGTCGCGGGAGAGGTGCCCAGCCCGATAAATCCGCCGTCGGGCTGCGTGTTTCATCCCCGGTGTCCGATCGCCGTGGAAAGTTGTTCGGAGGAAGTGCCCGCGCTCAGGGAGTTGAAACCGGGCCATTGGGTGGCCTGTACGGAAGTCTGAAATTTTTTTGTTTGTAGTTTTCCGGTTCGCGGTTTGATCTGGGATGTATGAATTTTACCCATGGAACATGAAAGGAGATTCCGTATGAGAAACACTCGAATGAAAACCCTGTTTGTCCTGGCGGCGGTCTTCGCCCTGGCGCTGTGGAGTTCCGCTCCCGCCGAGGCGGCCCCCAAGAAAGGCGGCACGCTCAAGTTCGTCGTCGGCAGCAAGATTCCCTCCTACGACGGCCACATCGAATCCACATTCGGGATGATTCACCCGATTCGTCCCTTTTACAGCCTCTTGATTCGCGTGAATCCCGACAATCCCGCGTCGCCGACCGATTTCGTCTGCGACGTGTGCGAGGGCGGCATACCACAGCCGACCGAAGGACATACGAAGTACACCTTCAAAATCCGCGGCGACATCACGTTCCACAGCGGCCAGAAACTCACCTCGGCGGACGTGAAGGCGACGTATGACAAGATCATCAGCCCGCCGAAGGGCATCGAGAGCAACCGCAAGGCGTTTTTCAGCATGGTGAAATCCGTCACCGCGCCGGACCCCAAGACGCTGGTGTTCAAGCTGAAATACCCCACGGGCGCCTTCGTACCGGCGCTCGCGCTGCCCTACAACTTCATCTACTCGAAGGCCGACCTCGACAAGCACGGCTACAAATGGCACCAGAAGAACGTGAACGGCACGGGCGCCTTTCGCTTCGTGCAGCACCAGCCGGGCGCGTTCGTCGAAGGCAAGCGGTATGACAAATACCACCACAAGGGCAAACCCCATCTCGACGGCTACCGGGCGATCTCCGCGCCCAAGATGGCGATTCGCCTCCAGGCCATTCGCGGCGACCGCGCGGCCATCGAGTTCCGCGGTTTCCCGCCCAAGGCGCGCGACGACCTCAAAAAGGCGCTGGGCGACAAGCTCACCGTCCAGGAGAGCGACTGGAACTGCAACCTCATGGTGACGCCCAACCACAAGCGCAAGCCCTTCGACGACGCGCGCGTGCGCCGGGCGCTGACGCTGGCGATCGACCGGTGGGCCGGCTCCAAATACCTCTCGCGCATCGCCATCGTGAAGACCGTCGGCGGCGTGGTTTTCCCCAAACACCCCCTGGCGGCCACGAAAGAGGAGTTGGTGAAGATCGCGGGCTACTGGCCTGACATCAACAAATCCCGCGCCGAAGCCAAGAGGCTCCTCAAGGAAGCCGGCTATCCGAACGGCTTCGAGTTCACCCTGCACAACCGTGGCGTGGACCAGCCCTACAAGGTCGTGGGCACCTGGGTCATCGACCAGTGGCGGAAGATCGGCCTCAAGGTCAAGCAGTGGGTGCAGCCCTCGGGCCCCTTCTACGCCACGCTCAGAAAGAAGAAGAACTTCGACGTGTCGATCGACTTCAACTGCCAGTCGGTCATCAATCCGCTGGTGGACGTCTCGAAATTCATCTCCGACGACAGGGCGGGCAACCAGTACGGGCAGTACCAGGATCGCCAGCTCGACAAGTGGTTCGAGGAGATGAACCGCGAGCCCGACGTGAAGAAGCAGCGCGCCATCATGCGCAAGTATGAAAAACGCGCGCTCGACGAGATGGCGCATCAGTTCGTGACGCTCTGGTGGTACAAGATCAACCCCCACCGCAGCTACGTGAAGGGCTGGAAGATAGCGCCGAGCCACTACCTGAACCAGCATCTGGACAACGTCTGGATCGACAAATAGGGCGCATCGCTTCCCCCGCCGCCCGGACGCGCCCGGGTGGCGGGGGAGGGTGGCCCAGGCCGCGCGCGCCGTAAAACGCAAGGGCGCATGTAGTGTACAAATACACGATCAAGAGAATCCTGCTGATGTTCCCCACGCTCCTCGGAGCGGCGGTGCTGGTGTTCTTCATGCTCCGCCTGATACCGGGTGACGTGTGCGAACTCCGCATGGCCGGCACGGGAATGTACGTGGACAAGGAAGCGATAGCGACGTGCCAGCAGAACCTGGGGATTAACGCGCCCATCTACGTGCAGTTCATCGATTTCATCACCGGATTCTTCACGCTCGACTTGGGGAATTCCATGTGGACGGGCAAGCCGATACTGCACGAGATCGGCCTGCGGTTCGAACTCTCGCTTCAGGTCGCCATCATGGCGACGCTCACGGCCACCATCATCGCCATTCCGCTGGGCACGATCTCCGCCATCAAGCAGGACACCTGGACCGACTACATCGTGCGTACGTTCAGCATCGCAGGCATCGCCATGCCCTCTTTCTGGCTGGGCATCCTGATCATTCTCGGTCTCTTGATCATGACGCAGAAATTCTTCGGCAATCCCTGGATGCCGCCGATTCACTACACGCCGATATGGGAGGACCCGGTGGCCAACCTCTCCCAACTCATCTGGCCGGCCGTCGCTACGGGTTATCGGTATTCGGCCGTCGCCACGCGCATGACGCGCTCCGCCCTGCTGGAGGTCTTAAGAGAGGATTACGTGCGCACCGCCCGCGCGAAAGGATTATTGGAGAAACTCATCATCAACCGCCATGCGCTCAAGAACTCGCTTCTGCCCGTGGCGACGATTATCGGTCTGGAATTCGCCTTCCTGATGGGCGGGCTGGTGGTGACCGAGCAGGTCTTCAACCTGAACGGTTTGGGGAAACTCTTCGTCGAGTCGGTGACGAATCACGACTACACCATGACGCAATCGCTCGTCATGCTCGTGGCTGTCGTCTTCATCCTGACGAATCTGTTCATCGACATTCTCTATGCGTGGCTCGACCCGCGCATTCGGTACAGCTAGGAGTTCATCATGGCGTCCCCGAGCGACCTCGCCGTCTCAGAAATGGATTTCGATACGCTTCCCGAGCGCTCGTGGGTCGACAAGATCAAGGATACCGCCAGGAAAAAACCCCTGGGCGCGGTGAGCGCTTGCGCCGTCATGGTGATGATCCTGCTGGCCGTTCTCGCGAACGTGATTACCTATTACGACCCGGTGCAGAACGCCTTCGACAGCATGCACGTCGCCCCGGGCGCAGCGCACTGGTTCGGGACGGATCAGTTCGGGCGCGATATTTTCACGCGCATCGTCTTCGGCGCCAGAACGGCGCTGTTCGTGGGCTTTTCCGCTTCCATACTCGGTTCCACCGCAGGCCTCATACTGGGCGTGGGGAGCGCTTATTTCGGCGGGCGGGTCGACCTCATCTTCCAGCGCTTCATGGACATCTTCATCTCGTTTCCGCTCATCATCATGGCGCTCTCGGTGGTCTCCATCTTCGGCACCGGGACGCAGAACGTGATTCTTGCCATCACGATTCCCCTGATTCCCAGATGCGCCCGCGTGGTGCGCTCGAGCGCGCTCGCGATTCGCGAGATTCCCTACGTGGACGCCGCGCGCGCCCTGGGCTTCGCGCACGTCCGCATCATCTTCCGGCACATGATCCCCAACGTCATGGCGCCGTATCTCATCATGCTCACTTCCTTCCTGGGGCAGGCGATCCTGCTCGAAGCCTCGCTCTCCTATTTAGGCTTGGGCGTTCAGGAGCCCACGCCCGCATGGGGGCTGATGCTTCAGGGAGGGGCTGAGGAATATGCCGAAAGCGCGCCGTGGATTCCCGTTTTCCCGGGACTCGCCATCACCGCCGCCGTCTTCGCCTTCAACCTCTTCGGCGACGCCGTGCGCGACACGCTCGACCCCAGGCTGCGCTCGGAATAGGTTTTTCCGGGAACTATATACCGAAGGGGCTGTTGAAAAAGTCTCGTTGGGGGAACATCGCTTCTACCTTCCCCCCGATACGGGATGGTTTGACTGGCGACCGGGAAGAGGCGATCCTCCCGCATTAATTGAGCTTCCACCTGTAGGGGCCGCATATATGCGGCCCGTGTCGGTCGGCGAAAAGGCAGGGACGCATGTATGCGTCCCCTGCACTTGCGCCGCGCACGGGGTTGCCTATGCATAATCGGGCTCCATACCGACATCACCCTGAGTAGCCGCCGAAGGTCAAACGCGACCGAGAAAGGAGCGTTTTATCGAAGGGGCGCTCATGGGTCCGCGAACCGCCCCTGCGCCGCCTCAAAGATTCTTGAGCTGGCGGTTGCGCCTGCGCTCATTTTTGGGCGCGCGCCTGGGGTTTCCCTTCTTCTTCGTGTCGCGCCTCGGTGTTACGGCAGGTTCATCCTCGGGAGAATCCTCCTCCATGAAGGCCGCCTGCTGGAGCCGATCGCGAAACTCGCCCGTGCGCACGACCGCCGATGCAAAAGGCTTCGCCGCCTCGCCGAGCGCCCTGTCCGAGGTGACGAGAACGGCCCCACGGTGGCGCTCCTTCAGGAGGCGCACGATGAGCGCGTCGGCGATTTCGTGCCGGGAGAAGAGCACCTCGACCCCGCCCGTGTTTTTTCCGCCTCCGTGGTCGTGGTGGGATTTGCCGTCGAATACGACGGTGATTTGCGGGTTTCCGCTGGAATTTCTGCGATAGCTCCGGAGCATCTCGACCAGGCCGTCGCGTCCGGCTTCGATATCCTGGTGGAGAATCCGCCTGAGTTCGGGGATGGCGGGGATGAGGTTGTACCCGTCGATGACGATGCGCATGTCTTATCCCCCCAAAATCTCCTAAAAGGGCCGAAAGAGAACGTCCATGAGCGCGGCCGCTTTTTGCGAATCTCCTTCGACCCGCAGGGAGTCATCCGCGATTTTCTGTGCGCGGTCCGCCCGGCCCGCGCACAGGAGCACCATATCGCTCCCTGATGCCGAGAGAACGGCGTCGGGGGAGGAGGAGAGGCCATCTAAAGTCGATGCCTCACCGTCGGCGATGGAAATTTCCCATGCCGCCTCAGGACTGCTCGTCTCGAATCGGAATACTCCGGTATTTCCACCAGGCGCGGCTCGGTTGAAGTAGAGGGGTACCCTCGTTTCGAGAATCTCGACGAGCGCTCCCAGCGACTCTGTCTCGAGCGGCGCGTCCGGGTCGTTCTCCAGATCCCAGCCGTGGAGCGCCACCTCGTAGAGCCTTTGAGCGGGAAAGGTGCGCATTTTCGTGTTCCCCTTCCGGTGCCAGAGGTCGCGGTCCAGATCGCCGGGTTCCAGGCGCTCGATCTCCTCTTGCAAAGCGTCCTGGCTCCTCTCTATCCAGTCGATGCGCTCTTTTGGGGACATGGCGATGGATTTGCGCGTAATCTCATCGCGCGCGGCTTGGAATTCGGCAGGCGTGCCGGCCCCGAGCGAGATGATGACCTCGCCCCGAAGCGCCGCCCGGATGCGCTCGGCATAGGAAATCGCCCCGCCCGTCATGTGGCCGACGAGCTGGGCGGCGTTCCACCCGGGACAGAAGGTGGGCTTCGTCCAGTCGGCGTCCGAGAGTGCGCGAAGCTGCGCGATGAATCGCGCGTTCTCGTGCGCGAGCCAGGGAATCTCGGGAAGAAGGGGGGTGACGTTCAATTCGAAATCGCCCGGGCAAAGAAAATCGCCCCCAGCGCGTGGGGGCGATGACGAGAAAATACGTTTCGCCTGAAAATCCGTACGCCTGCGGCGAAGATGCTATTTGCCCGAAGCGCGGATCCAGGCCTTGCCGATGGCGCGCGCGGCGTATACGCCCGCCAGATGGC
>JAPPHK010000033.1 GCA_028820795.1 Nitrospinota bacterium
CAGGAGAAGAGCCGCTTCACTCAGTTCCTCCAATGTCGAGCGGAACGCTCCAATCAACTCTTTTGGGAGGTCGTGAATGAAACCGACGGTATCCGTGATGATGACTTCCTGTTCGCGCGGTAACCTGAGTCTTCGGCTCGATGTGTCCAAGGTGGCGAAGAGCCGATCTTCGGCTATGACTTCGCTGTTCGTTAAAGCATTCAGCAGCGTGGATTTTCCCGCGTTCGTGTAGCCCACGAGGGAGAGAATCGGCACCTTGCGACGCTGGCGGAGCCTCCTGCCTTGAGAGCGTTTTTTTTGTAAATTTTCGAGTTCTTTCTCTACTCTGCGAATGCGCTCGAACGCCCGGCGGCGGTGAATCTCCAGCTTCGTTTCGCCCGGACCCCTGCCGCCGATACCGCCGGTAAGCCTGCTCAAGGCCGTGTGATGGGAGGAGATGCGGGGCAGCGTATATCGCAGTAGCGCTAATTCCACCTGAAGTTTTCCGACGCGGCTCTTCGCCCTTTGTGCGAAGATATCGAGAATGATTTGCGTCCGGTCGAGGATTTTCAGATCGGTAAATTCAGATAGGTTCTTGATTTGAGAGGGCGTCAACTCGTTCGAGAAAAACAGCGCCTCGGCCCCCACCTGCATCGAGTTCATTAAGACATCCGCCAGACGGCCCTTGCCGATGACGAAGCGGGGGTCCGGTTTTTTCCGGCGCTGTAGAATTTGCCCGCAGGGGATGAAACCGGCCTCGCGTGTGAGGAGGGACAATTCTTCAAATTCGGTTTCGGGAGAGCGGTTCGAGTTCAGCCCCGTATCGAGATGCACCAGCAAGGCGCGCTCTCCCTCTTCGAGTTGAATTGATGATTTTTGCAGGCGTGCGAATTCATTTTCGAGAGAATTGATGAGGTCCTCGATATCGATTCGGATCGATTCGAGATTAGAGAACGACTGAATTTCCCATGGAGCGCGATTCTCTGTTAAGGTCGAGTGGCCATTGGCTTGCCCACTCTCATCAGGAGTTCGGGGTGTGATGTGGGCAAAATGGAAGCGGCCAGCATTCCCGTCTTCCTCGACTTCGATGACTCCCATGGCGTCCAGTCGCAAGAGGGCCATATCCGTCAGATCTTCCTGAGACAATGGGGATGCGCTCAAGTGAGTGTGCACGCACCGTAGCCCTCTCAGTCTGGCCATACCGGCGCGTGCGCGGCCCAGTTCCGGTATTTCGATTCCCCGCGCATCACCGATAATCACGTAGCGCACTATTCCGAGCCGATCGATGAGTAGCCCGATTTGCCGCGATATTTCATACGATAAAAATGCCAGTTCTCGGCCGAACTCTAAATGGATGAATTGACTGGGTGGAATTTTACGACGGTAAAGTCTTTCTAAAACCTTCATTTGCTTAGGCTTCAGCCCGGTGAGGCGACCATGAAGTCTAGCGATGATAGGGATCTCCCTAAATCAAACGAGCGAAAAATGATTGCGGCAACGTCAGTTGGTATCGCCTGCATGAACAACATTCTGTTTTCAAGATATGCTAAGTTTTCACGCAGCACAAGTTAATTGACACTCCCTATGGTGTTCAATAGACTCTACGCCTTTTGGACACCGTGTTTGCTTGATGATTTGGGGCTCAGCCATGGTGAACGAGCGTGATCCGAGACTTCTTCGCGTAGAAGATATGGTGCGTCGGCTTTTGAGGCATAAAGCTGATGCCAACCTTTCCAATGCGCTGGATAAAATGCATGCGGCCGAAGTGGCGCAAATATTTCAGCATTTTCTGCCGGAAGAACGCCAAGAGGCGTTTTCTTTCGTCCGAAACCGGGAGCACCGGGCCTCCATTCTGACGGAATCGGATTCCCACATCGTACGAGAACTTTTGGAGCCGGTGTCGAATGAGGACGTCGTCCCACTGATTAAGGAATTGGACAGTGACGACGCGCGATACATTCTGGAGACGCTGCCCGAAGAACGTTCCCAAGAGATAGTTGCACTCCTTGATGCACCGGAAACGGAAGCCATTCAGGACATGATGGCGTATTTGCCAGAAACTGCAGGCGCTATCATGACGGATTCATATGTGGCTCTTCCCGAGGAACTCACGGTAAATGAGGCCATCTCCCAGGTGCGAAAAGCCAGCGAAGTGGACTATATTTTCTATGTCTACGTTATCGATACGAATGGTTGCTTGAGAGGGGTGATCTCTCTGAGGCAACTATTACTGGCGGACCCATCCAAGACTTTGTCAGAAATCATGATCACGAATGTCTGGAGCGAAAACATCCATGCCGACCAGGAGCACGTCGCACGCGTCGTTTCACGCTATAACATTTTGGCAATTCCCGTAGTAGACGACGACAATATCCTGGTCGGGATCATCACGGTGGATGACGTGCTCGATGTCATCAGAGAAGAGGCGACTGAGGACATTTTGAAAATGGCGGGGACGCACTCTTATCAGGATGAGGTGACGTCGCTCTCCGCCAAGCGTCTTGCATGGATTCGTTTGCCCTGGCTGTTTTTCAGTTGGCTGGGCGGTATTCTCGCCGCTCAATTGGTCCATCAGTATTCAGACCAGTTGAGTAAAATTGTGGCTCTCGCCGCGTTTATGCCAGTCATCATTGGCATGGCGGGCAACGTGGGCACTCAAAGCGCTACCATAGTAGTGCGTGGTTTGGCGACTGGTCGCATCGATCCCAAATCATGGATTCGTGTTATTTCGAAAGAAGTAGCCGTGGGTACGCTTTTGGGCATTTGCTATGGATTGTTGTTGGGGTTGTTAGCAACCTACCAGTTTGCCTCCGTCACGTGGCTTGGCTTTGTCGTGGGTCTCGCAATATGTGTAGTGATGATGTTCTCTGCTCTTCTTGCATCCGTTTTGCCGCTCGTACTTCACCGTTTTCGCGTAGACCCCGCCGTAGCGACGGGACCATTCGTGACAACCGGAGTCGATGTCTTGGGGCTGCTGATATATTTCAATATCGCCCAATGGTTTCTGTTCATATAACCGCTCATAGGTTTATCCGGCTTGGCTCTTTCCATTGATTTCCGTGTAAGGTATGCCGAAACCGACCAGATGGGCGTGGTGCACCATTCGGTCTATTATGTATGGTTCGAGCAGCTTCGAACGGAATATTTTCGTAAAATCGGATTTCCCTACGGGCAACTCGAAGAGCAGGGAGTTTTCTTTCCCGTGGTAGAGAGCCGTTGCGAGTATAAGGAAGGCGCTAGGTATGATGGTGAGGTGAAAGTCACAGGCTGGTTCAGGAAGCCCGAAGGTGTGCGTGTCCGAATCGATTATCTGGTGGAGCAAGAGGGGCGAATTTTAGTAAGAGGTTATACGCTTCATGCGAGAACCGATACAAATGGAAAACCAAGACGAATCCCGCCTGAAATTCACGAAAAGATAAGGAAGGAGGCCGCGCCCATCACACTAGGGCCGTATCTAAAGTAGTGGAAACCTATTGAGGCAGGCGGAATGACTGTGTGAGGATTCAAGAAATATCTACCGAAAAATGAGGGAATTCATGCTCGGCGAATATAGTCCATCGAATTACGAGGAAAAATGGCAGAACCTTTGGGCGGAGGAGAAGATATTCGAGACCTCCGATCATCCTGGCGAAAAGCCCACTTACTATTCCTTGATGATGTTTCCCTACCCATCGGGAGATCTGCATATGGGCCATGCCTGCAACTATACGATGGGCGATGCCATCAGCCGCTATAGGAAGATGCGCGGCTTCGAGGTCTTACATCCCATGGGTTGGGATGCCTTGGGACTGCCGGCGGAAAACGCCGCCATCAATGCCGGTGTGCATCCTGCTGCATGGACGAAGAAAAACATTGACAACATGAGACGCCAGCTTCGCATGGCGGGTCTCGCCTATGACTGGCCGCGAGAGATTTCCACCGCGCATCCGGGCTATTATAAATGGACGCAGTGGATTTTTCTCAAAATGCTCGAGAACGGCCTTGCTTATAAGCGCGAGGCCCTCGTCAACTGGGATCCGGTGGATGGCACGGTTCTCGCGAACGAGCAAATTCACGACGGCATCGCCTGGCGCAGCGGGGCCAAAGTGGAGAAACGCTGGCTCAGCCAGTGGTTCTTGAAGATTACCGATTATGCGCAGCGCTTGCTTGACGATTTGGACGGTCTCGTCGGCTGGCCCGAGCACGTCAAGCAGCAACAAAGAAACTGGCTTGGGCGCAGTGAAGGCGCGCGAATCGATTTCAAACTCGAAGCGACCGGCGAGACGCTCTCTGTCTTCACTACGAGGCCGGATACGGTCTATGGCGTTACTTTTATGGTCTGCGCTCCCGAGCATCCCCTTGTTGATCAATTGCTGGATGGGAACCCCCGGGCGAATTCCATCCGAGAGGCTGTTGAGGCCATGCAGGGCCAAAGTGCGGCGGAGCGCATGAGCGAAGAGAGTGAAAAAACAGGCGTCGACACAGGTCATTTCATCATCAACCCCGTCAATGGAGACCGCGTGCCCCTGCTCGTGGCCGATTACGCACTTATGGAATACGGCACGGGTATCGTGATGGGCGTGCCCGCGCACGACCAGCGCGATTTCGTCTTTGCGAGAAAATACGGCATCCCCGTCAAAGTGGTCATCCAGCATCCTGAGGGAGGACTCGATGGAGATACGATGGAGGAGGCATACATCGATGACGGCGTGATGGAGAATTCCGGTCCTTTCGACGGGCAGCCGAACCGCGAAGCCTATCCTAAGATGATTCATTATTTTGCTGATAAAGGATTTGGCGACAAAACCATCAACTGGCGACTGAGAGACTGGCTTATTTCACGACAACGTTATTGGGGAGTGCCGATACCCGTACTTTACGAGGAAGACGGTAGTATCACCCCTGTACCTGACGAGCATTTGCCTGTCATGCACCCGCGCAATGTCGAATTCACTGGCCGGGGAGGGAACCCTCTGGACCAGAGTGAAGATTTCTTGAATGTTATTAGCCCGATAACAGGAAGGCCCGCGCGCCGTGAGACCGACACGATGGACACTTTTGTGGATTCGTCCTGGTATTATTTGCGGTACGTCAGTCCTCGCGATGAAGGTGCAGTATTCCAGTCGCAAAACGTGAACCGTTGGCTGCCGGTTACCCAGTACATCGGGGGCGCGGAGCACGCCGTCATGCACTTGCTCTATTCACGGTTTTTCACAAAAGTTCTTTACGACTTAGGCCTCGTCTCCTTCCAAGAGCCGTTCGAAAACCTCTTCACCCAGGGAATGGTGTGCAGGATGGCTTATTACGTGGCCGATGCCCGCGGCCGCATTTGGGTGCCTTATCAGGATGTGGATGAAGAATCTCTAGTCGTTACGGCAGACGGTCCCAAGGGCAGCGGCTACGTGTCCGGGCAAAAGGTGCTCACCGAGATGGCCTCGATGAGTAAATCGAAGATGAACGGTGTCTCGATTGAAGAGTGCACTGGAAAATACGGGGCGGATGCGGGCAGGCTCTATACGCTTTTCATCGGTCCTCCCGAGCGTTCGAAAGAATGGCGCGATGATGGCCTGATCGGCGTGCACCGATTCCTGCAAAGGCTTTGGATCACCTTTTCTGAGCGGCTCGAGGGCTGGCTCACTACGAGCGCCTATTCCGGAGATGGTGACGGACTGTCCGCTTCCGGTAGAAAACTCAGGCGTGATGCCCACGCAACCTTGAAGGCGGTGACGGAGGTTTATGAACACTCCTTCTCTTTCAATACTGCGGTGGCGCGCATCATGGAACTGGCCACTTCGCTTCGCGCGGAAGCCGGTGCCGAGAATGCGGTGCAGCGCGAAGCGGCTGAGATTCTCCTTTGCTGCATGGCGCCAATGGCCCCCCACGTGGCGGAAGAACTCTGGCAGACTCTGGGCGCAGGTGAAGGAGAGGTGAGTGTCTTCCGGGAGGAATGGCCGATAGTGGACGATGCGGCAATTGCCGCCGAGGAGAAGGAATTCGCCGTACAGGTGAACGGAAAGACGAGGCGTACTTTCATGGCGTTGCCGGATGCACCCGAGGAGGAACTGAAGAAAAAAGCGGAAGCTGTCACGGCCGGCTACATTGGTGATAAGGAAATTGTGAAGCACATCGTCGTGCCGGGTCGCCTGGTGAATCTGATTGTGAAAGGGTAGATGACTCCAGTATCATTTCCGGAGCGATCAAACGGGTATGATTCATAAAATCATTACTTTTCGAAAGGAGATGGAAGATGGCCGAGCGCCCGACAGAGATGGATGAATTTTTGCAGGAACCCCACATGGCGAGAATCGCTACAACGAATGCGGATGGTTCGCCGCATGTCGTGCCGCTTTTGTATCTATTCAACCCCGAGGATGCGAGTTTTTTCATTAGTACGGGTGAGGATTCGGTCTCGGTGAGAAATTTGAGGCGAAACCCTGCGTTCTCCATCTGCATCGACGATGATGAAGCTCCCTTCCGCGCCGTTGTCGTCGAGGGGGAAGCGCAGGTCTCCGAGGTGACGGGAACGGACCACGAAGGTCTGAAAAGCGTTGTGGATCATTTCTTCGGTCCTGAGATGTGGGCGAACTATGTGAATACGCCCATCGCGCAGAAAATACGGGTGCGCATCACCATGGTGCCCAAGAAGTGGAAATGGTGGGATTACCGCAGAATGTTGATGGGATCGGTGACGGTAGACTGAGTTTCCAGTTCATGAAAAAGCCCCGGAGAGATGTCTCTCCAGGGCTTTTTTCAGTTTATTTCTTTCTCGCCTGTCGAATCATGCGGGCAAGCTGGGCAGATTGGAGCGCGCCAGGGAAGAGTTGATCTCCGATGATGAAAGCGGGTGTGCCGCGTATGCCCAACGAGCGCGCCAGGGTGCGGTTCTTGGCTATCTGGGACTGGATGCCAGGCGCTCGCATGTCTTTTTTCAGGCGGGCCGTATCGATGCCCATTGAGGCTGCGATTTTCATGATGCTCGCTTCATCATATGAGATTTTGGCATACATGAGAGCCTTGTGAAAATCCAGATATTTCCCTTGCGCGCGTGAGGCGAGCGCCGCCCGGGCCGCCAATACGGAATTTGGGCCCAGGACGGGGAATTCCTTGTAGACGAAGCGGATTTTCTTGTCTTTTGCGAGAGCATCATCCACGATTGGAGCTACCCGCTTGCAAAAACCGCATCGGTAATCGAAAAATTCCACAATCGTTACGTCCCCGTTGGGGTTCCCGCCCACGGGGTCTTCGGGGTCCTCATAAATTTGTTTCCTGTTTTTCTGGATTGAGTTGCGGACCACTGCCTGACGTCTTGCTTCTCGCTTTGCCCGTAAGGCTCGAAAGGCTTCTTCGAGCACTTCGGGGTTGTTGATGAGATATTCTTTGATGATTTTTTCAATACGCGTTTTGTCCAGGTTTTGCGCAACGAGCATGGTGGCGGGCGCTGATTTCGGCTTAGCTTCCTGCGAGGCGAGCGTGACGGTGGAAGGTTTATCTTTTTGACTATTCGCTGTAGGAAGCAGGATAAAGCCGGTGAAGATTATGGCGCCGAGGAGCAATGTGGCGATGAAACTCGTTTTTTTCGACATTCGAATACCCTTTCATTGGGGTAAGCGGCGGCTGAAGTACAAACTGGACTCGCGTGCGCCAATCACGCTTGCGCATGTTATGATGCCGCGCCATTTTAGGCAAACGGATTTATCTGCTCTGCATTTGCTCTTGGAGGGATAGGAATGGGTTGTAATGTCGCACGACTTGGTCACATGGGAATCCACGTGGGGGACGTGGAGCGTTCCATTAAGTTTTATCGTGACGTGGTGGGCCTGAAGCTGACGGGCAAGTGGGGCCCGCCGGATTTCTACCGACCGATATGTTTTATGCGCTGTGCAGAAAAACATCACACCTTGGTCTTGTTCGAATTGCCCGAAGATGCCGTAAAAGCCGGGTTGACGACGACCGACTCAGAACACCGAACAGATGCAGGATTGCACCATATCGCGTTTGAGGTGGACAACCGGGAAGACTGGTTGCTCGCCCAGGAACACGTGAAATCCTGCGGGGTGGAGTTCGTCTCCGGCCCCTATGTCCATGCGCATGAGGGGCTGGATGAGAACGGATTCATCGGCGGAAGCGGGAGCCATGCGTTCTACTTTCTCGATCCCGACGGCAACCGGATAGAAATCTATTGCTGGATGATGCGCGTCACCAAGCCGAGCGTTTCCGCTCCTACCCCCGATCTCTAGAAATTGGAAGGTTTCCTCACAAATGAGTCAAAATGAAGAGCGCATCGTCAACGCGGACGCTCTGCGCGATTTGATGGAGCGCATCCTGACGGCCGCGGGATGTTCGCACGAGCAATCGATGACGACGGCCGACGTATTGATAGAAGCCGATCTCAGGGGCTATTCCACCCACGGCCTCATACGCCTGCCGAATATGATTCGAAGAATCCAGAGTGGGATGATCAACGCCAAGGCCCGGCCCCACATCGTGCAAGAGCGGGAGGGGTCCGCGCTGGTCGAGGGCGATCGCGCCATGGGGCCCGTGGGGGCGACCTATGGCGCGAGTCTCACGGCTCGGAAGGCGGAAAAGGCGGGTTCTTGCGCCGTGGGCGTCGTGAACAGCGACCATATCTGCATGACGGGCTATTACGCGGAGCGAATCGCCAGGGCCGGTTGTGTGGGAATCATAGCAGGCGTCACGCAGCCGCTCGTTCACCCTTTCGGGGGAGTGGAGCGCCTTATGGGCACCAATCCTTTTTCAATCGCCGTTCCCAGGAATGGGGACGAACCCATACTTCTCGATTTCGCGACGAGCGCCATTCCTTTCGGAATGATCCTGAAAGCGAGCGTAACGGGAGAACCAATTCCCGAAGGCGTGGCGGTGGGGCCGGATGGCGAGCCGACGACGGACGCCAAAACGGCCGCCGCGGGCGCGGTCGCGCCATTTGGGGGGCACAAGGGTTACGGCCTGTGCTTGTTGATCGGTCTTCTGGCGGGGCCTTTGCTCGGAGCCAAGGTCGGCAAGCCGCTCAGCCAATCAGTGCATGAGGGACATTACGACAAGGGGGATTTGTTCATTGCTATCGACCCGTCCGCCTTTGGGGATCCGAAGATGTTCAGGGAAATGGTGGAGGCTCATGTCGTCGAGGTGAAGAACACGCGCAGGGCCCCTGGCGTGGAGGAGATTCGCGTTCCGGGGGAGCGCAGCTTCAGGGAGAAGGAAAGAAGGCTGCGAGAAGGAATCCCGGTGGGCGATGGTGTGTGGGAGCAAGTGGCGGAAATCTCGGCTGAACTTAAGGTGGCGATGCCCATCTGACGCCGACGGGAGTTTCGTATTCCTGAATGAATAATTTCGAGTATCTCGTTTCATCCTGACAGTTGTTGTCTCCTCCCGGATTTTCTTTCTTGGCGATGACATGTGCGGGAGTCTGGAGTCTCGCATCACCAGGCATAAGGGATGAATTTCGTGATGACTGATTTTTTTGCGCATGTCATATCCTGGGTGGAGAGGGAAAACCGCAGGTTCATCGGGATCTTGCAAGGTTTGAGCGAGCAGGAGTGGCGCGCTCCCACCTTTTGTCCGAGCTGGTGTGTGGCCGACGTGGTGGCGCATATGACGCTCGGCGCGCGTTTTTATGCGCACGTCATCCCCGCCGGCGCCGCCGGACGCCTGGAGATGCCTTTCGGCGCTGGGGATCTGGAATCGTTCTGGGCGTATCGAAAGGAAGTGGGGGATGAACTTGTCGCCTTATCAGCCGATGAGCGTATAAACGCCTTCGCAGAAGCCGTATGGGGGTTGCAAGAAGTCTTTAAGGGGGTTCGGCTCGATGATCTGGACAAACAAGCCTGGCACTGGCTCGCGCCGTGTCCGATACGCACGTTTCCCGGGCAAAGGCTGTACGAATTGATTCTCCACGACTGGGACATTCGAAATCAGCCCGATAGCGCTCTGCACCCTTCGTCCTTGTCCATCGCAGTGGACTGCCTGGCCGAGCGTTTCTCCATCTTCTTCGGTGCGCGGGGAGACAGAGATTTCAGTGGAAACATTTGCTTCGAGACGAAACAACCGGATCGGAATTGGACGCTTCGCATTGAGAAGGGTAATCCTGAAATCGCGTTTTCTGAGAGTGGAGATTACGACGCGCGCGTCGTATGCGATGGAAGCGACCTCGTTCTGCTCACTACCGGGCGGGCGAGTCTGGAGGACAAGGAAAGAGCAGGCCGCCTCCGCATCGAGGGAGATAGGACGCAGGCCGCCCTGGTGTTGGATGTCTTGAGTCGGCCATTTTGAAGCTTGCTACGCTTGAGGAGTCCCTTTCGGCGCTTCATAGACGAACAAGCTCATGAAGATGCAGCACACCAGACCGAATGCTATCCCGATGAAGGGAATCATGTAGCTCCCTGTATAGTCGAAAATAAAACCCGCCAGCGGTGGGCCGATGAACCCCCCGAGACCGAAGAAAATTTCGAGCAGGCCGATAGTGGCTCCGAACGAGGGGCCTCTGAACGCATCGGCGGACATGGAGGAGTAGCATACGCTCATTCCGCCGAGGCCCATTCCATAGACGATTATGAATACCCATCCCATCAGAATTTTCGGCGATATATGAGGGATGGACAGTAAAAAAGCGATTCCGCAAACAGTGATGAACGAAGAGAGCGCCTGGGCGCGCTGCCTGCCGATGAAATCGCTCAGCCAGCCCATGGAAAACGTGGCGAGCATCCGGATCGCGCCCAGCATCCCGAAGAAAAAAGCCGCCAGAGCCGTGCTGTACTCGGCGTCGACCAGATAGAGCTGGAGTTGGCTCAATATCGAGTTGTTGTTGAGCCCCATGAAGAAGACGACGATGAGGAGCGTCCAGAAATTTTTCTGCCTGCAAACCTGACGGAACACCTCGAGCAAGGGAGGGCTGGGCGATTTTTCGCCACTTTTGAGTGGTGAATAAGCGGTTGGCTCGTCTTCCCCGTCGATGTGCTGCCCCACCTCTTCGGGGCTTCTACGGAGTAAAAGCGCCGTGAGGGGGACAACGGTGAATAGTACGGCCAGGCCGAAAATCAGATAGGTCTGTCTCCAGCCATACGTGGCGATCAGCCACTCGATGAGGGGAATAAAAAGCAGAATGCCTGTTCCGCTTCCAGAGAGAGCCAGTCCCGTGGCGAGGCCCCGTTTTTTCTGGAACCACTGGGGCATGAGGGCGCTGTGCATCGCAAAACCGCTCAGCGCCATTCCGATTCCCACGAACAGGCAGGGAACGAGGTAGACGTGCCAGAGTTCACTGATGAAATAAGCCAGGGTGAAGCCTGTACCGACGAGCACCGAACCCCAGGGCATGACCGCGCGCGCCCCTTTTTTGTCGAATAAGTTGCCCATGATGGGACTGAACACCGCGTAGCTGCCCAGCATCAGGGCGTAGGCCCCGCCCAGAGCGCCGCGCCCCCAGCCGAACTCCTGGATAAGGGGAACCTGAAAGATGGAAAATGAAAAACGCGCCGTTTGATGAAACGCCATGGCCGTGAAGGACGTGCCTACGATGATCCACCCGTAATATATCCACGGACGCGTGGTTTTCCCCCTCGCCATGCCGGGCTTCACCTCTCGGTGCTATAGACGAACTGGCAGACGAGGAGCGCAACCGCCTGGAATATGACCACGATGCAGAAGGGCAGAACATAGCTTCCCGTGAAGTCGAACATGAAGCCCGCCATCGGCGGGCCGATGAATCCTCCGAGACCGAAAGCGATTTCAAGCAATCCCATGATGACGGCGAACGATCGTCCGGCATAGGCGTCCGCGCACATGGCCGCGTAGCATGTCGACATGCCGCCGACGCCGAAGCCGTAGATGGCGGCGAAGGAAAAGGCCAAGGCGGCGCCGTAGCTCATATTTGGCACGGAAAGCAAAACGAGGACGCCGAGTCCTCCCAGGAAAAGGGCGATGGCCTGGGCCTTTTTGCGCGCGATGCGATCGCTTGCCCAGCCAAGAACCACGCTGCCCAGAATCCGGATGGCGCCGGTTAGCCCGAAAACGAAAGCGCCGAATGCGGTGCTGAACTTCGCGTCGACGAAGAATATCTGAAGCTGGCTCCAGATGGAGTTGTTGTTCAGGCCGATGACGAATGCGAGGATCATCAACGCCCAGAAGTTCCTCTCCCCTTTTACCTGCCAGAATACCGCTCCCACTTTCTGGGAATGGGAAGCGGTGGGCTTCGGAATGTTAGCGGCCTCTGCGTCCGATACGCCGTCGATGTTCTGGCCGACGTCAGACGGGTTGTTTCTGAGAAGAAGAATTTTAAGCGGCAGAAGAAGGAGAAGTATCGAACCGCCGAAAATCAGGTAAGCATAGCGCCAGCCGAAAACGGCGATGATTCTCTCGATGGTGGGCATCAGGATGAATGAGCCGATGCCGATGCCCGAGATGGCGATGCCTGCCGCCAGCCCCCGGCTCCTGAAGAACCATCGAGGCAGGATCGCGTTGTGCGTCACGAATCCGCTCAACGCGAGCCCTATGCCGATCATGACCCCGATGAATATATACGCGTGCCAGAGTGAAGAGATGAAAAATCCAAGCGCAAGTCCCGCCCCGATCAAAGCGGAGCCCCAGGGGATCAGTGCTCTCGGGCCTTTTCTCTCTAAAAGGGAGCCAGCCGTGGGGCTGCAGATGGCATAGAGGCTCATGCTCAAGGCGAATGCACCGCCCAATGCGCCTCGGCTCCAGCCGAATTCCTGAATGAGGGGAACCTGAAACAAAGAGAAGGAGAAGGTGGCCGCCATGTGGAAGGCCATGGTGGTGAACGATACGCCGACGATCACCCACCCATAGTATAAACCGCCTGTTCGCCCGCGCCTCGCGGAGTGGCCCGAAGCCTGGGTGGAACCACCGGATCTGTCCAAGAAGTCGCCTTTCTATTCGTATTTTTCAAAAGCATGGGTATAATGGCGCTACTCTAATGGGTTTTTGTAAATTCAGGAAGTGCCGCGGGGGTTCGAGGTGGATAGCGCCGGGTTCATTCAAAAATTGACGGATGCGGTTGGGGACGAATACATCCACACCGATCCGGTGGCGCTCAGGACGTATGATTGCGACGGCCTTACGATCTACAAGGGCATCCCCTCGGCCGTAGTTTTGCCCGAGAGCACCGAAGAAGTCCGTCAAATCGTGGAAATCTGCCGCGAGTATCGTGTGCCCCTGATCGCCAGAGGAGCGGGTACCGGCCTCTCGGGAGGCGCAACGCCTCTGCCGGGTGGTGTGCTCATCGTCTTCACGCGGATGAACAAGATTCTGGAACTCGACTATGAGAACCGCCTCGCGCGTGTGCAGCCGGGGGTGGTGAACCTCCATCTGTCTCGGGAGACGCTGCCGCATGGCTTCCATTATGCGCCCGATCCTTCCAGCCAGGCGGCCTGCACCATAGGCGGCAACACTACGGAAAACGCTGGCGGCGCGCATTGCCTCAAATACGGGATGACGACGAACCACATCATGGAGATGACAGTTGTTTTACCCACGGGCGAGGTGGCGCATCTGGGCGCGGACGGGGAGGATACGCCGGGTCTGGACCTGCGAGGGTTTTTCATTGGTTCCGAGGGCACATTCGCCGTCATCACGGAACTCACCGTGCGACTCACGCCGAATCCCGAGGGCGTACGCACCATGCTCGCTTGTTTTGCGAAGGTGGGAGATGCCTGCCGGACGGTGAGCGACGTCATTGCCGCAGGAGCCGTGCCCGCCGCGATGGAGTTGATGGACCGCTACACCATCGAGGCGGTCGAAACGGTGGTGCAGGCGGGTTATCCCAGGGACGCCGAGGCCGTCTTGCTGATCGAACTCGACGGCCTGCCATCCTCCATCAGGCCGCTCGAAACGCTGATTCGCGATATCAGCGAGAAGAACAACTGCTCGTCATTCCGTATTGCACAGACCGAAGAGGAACGTGAAGGCCTCTGGATGGGCCGGAAAAAGGCGTTCGGCGCCTTCGGGGTGATCGCTCCGAGTTACTACTGTCTCGACGGCACGGTTCCCCGCT
>JAPPHK010000193.1 GCA_028820795.1 Nitrospinota bacterium
GGTGGCGAAAAAGGCCGGGTCGCATATATGTCGGACATATATGTCCGACCTACACTCCTTCCGGCAAGGCAGTATCCGTCACTGTCATATCAATATTGTAGGCTTTTTCAACAGCCCTTCATCAGTCGCGTTTGATCCCCTGAGCACCCCGCCGCTCCGCCTCACCCTGAGTAGCGGCGAAGCCGCGTATCGAAGGGCGAGGTTCACGGCATGTGGGCCGCATTCATGCGGCCCCTACACGCCAAACGGCAACCCGGCCCAAAAGGGACTTTTTCGACAACCTCGATGAGCGAGCGTTTCCCGCGATCGGGGCGGGCGAGTGCGACACAGGCAGTTTCCGCTTGAAGAAGGGTTTTTCAACATCCCCCAGTAGGGGAAAATGATCCCTGCGAAGAATTTTTCGAGGAATTTATACCAAGCGCCGATAGATACGGCTCACACGCTATCCAGGTCTCGGCTACGAGATCGAGAGCGTAGGGCTGCTGTATCGCCTCGCAAGTTCGGTGGGGAAATATCCCGCCGATTTGCAATTCCAGATTGGATTTCTTGTTCTTCAAGGCGGAGAATGCGGCATCTATCCATTGGGGTTGAAACTTGGGTCCATTGCTCTCGTGACTGTACGTACGGAGGTTAATGTCTATCGACGCGTCGAGCAGTGGCGGAGAAGTTATCTTGGGCCATCGTCTCTGCCATACACGCAAGCGCGGTTCCATGCCGGGAGACTTCGACAAGAGTGGACGCATACTCTCCAGGGTTTTGCTCACCATGTCGCGAAAACCCTGCTCGCCGCGCTTAATGAGAAGTCGCCGGGCGGCCCTCGCGTTGTTCGGGAGCGTCGCCATTGCCGATACGGAATCTTCACCAATACCGAGGGTGAGGTGAGGATACGCGGTGAATGTTTTGTTTTTGTCGTCATGGTCAAGGGTGAGGAAATCCCAAACCTCACCGCCTTTGCGCCCTCGAATCGCTTTCCTGCCTGCAAAGTCCGGCTTGACGCCTATCTTGTTTTGCAGATCGCATCGCTTTCGCAACTCGTCCATCGCAAGGCGCAGAACGCGCTTGCCTTCGAGATAATTGAAAGCGCCGGTTTCTCCGAACCTGAAGCCGCTGAAGGTGGTCAAGGTTCCCGTTTCGAGTTGCTCTTTTTCAATCATGCGCGCCTCCATCACTTCGAGGTAGGCGGCCACGCGCCCCGCCCATTCGCTACGGGGCGTTTCCCCCTGTAGCCACTGATAAACCGAACTCCACTCTACGACTTGAAACTCATTCGGCGGTTTCTCGTGGGGCTGCTTGATTGTGAGGAGCAGTCCCTTCGGTTCGGTGAAACCCAAATCCCGCGCTGTTCTCAGATGCCCCTTGAGTTGGCAGACTTTTGGATCGTCTTGAACCTTATTCTCTATGACGAGACACCATTCTTCTCCTGCTGTAATCCACGCATCGGGGATGCGCCGCACCTTATCCGCGTTCTCGTCGATTTCCTCGGAGCCGACAGCCCCTGGATAGCACTGCTCCGAGATATCCAGCAGGTTGCTCTTCGTTGGAGGAATCTGCCGCACAATATTTTTCAGAAAGGAATACAGGAGTTTTCTATCTTCGTTCAGTGCGCTCATCAGCGCGTGGGTAACGCGGTTTTCGGGCTGACTGTATTGGTCGAAGATATTGCGCATAACCGTCGAAGCCTAGCAAAAGCCATCGGCAAACGCTATTTATGACAAATGGCGTGCCCCGAATTCACAGCGTCAAGGAGATGATGTCCTTCGTATCGGGGTTTGTAGGCCGAGACTGACAAATTGTTCCAAATTCGTTTTTTCTGGCGGGTGGTTCAAGAACTGTGGGGTGGACACACAGGTCCGATCCAGCGCCCAACCCTCCCTCATTGAAACGGGAATTCACCGAGCCATCACGTTTCGGGTCACGTTGTCCCGAAAAATATCTTGACAATCCTGCGCCCCGCTTTTACCAATAACCAACAACATACGGCCCGGAAATCTATACGAGGGGAGGTTCTCATGGGCGCGGCTCGGAAACTCACTGCTTATATCATCTTTCTGACGTTTTTCCCGGCGATTTTCCATGCAGGAGCGACAGGAGTCTCCGCGCAGGAGAAGGCCGCAGGCCCGTCGGTGGCCGGTCGTATTCCCCGGCCCGCGTCCGGGACCCTGCGCCCCGTCGCCGTCATCACGCGGCGCGACATCGAACTCTCGGGCGCCCAGAACGTGCGGGACCTGTTGTCGAGTCGAGCGGACTTCAACAGCTTCGGCCTCTACCGGCCGTACGTCGCGAAAGGCCGCTACGCGATCCTCGTCAACGGTCGCCGCGCCGGGAGTTTCGACTCCGAATCGTTTCCCCTCTCGGCGGTCGAGCGGGTCGAGATACTGGGCGCCAGCGCCGCCGCCCTCTACGGCGGGGACGCCGTGGGCGGTGCGATCAACATCGTGCTCAGGCGTGATTTCCAGGGTTTCGAGGCCCGGGCCGGGGCGGCCCGACCGAGACTGGACGGGGCCGATTCCGAACAGGGCGGGTTCGTATGGGGAGGCGCGCTCGGGCGCGGGCGCGCGGTAATCGGCTTGGACGTCGTCCGGCGCGAAGAGATACGAGACGCCGACAGGGACTATTCCCGGGGCAGGTGGATACCCGGCGGCTCGTTCGCCGACGCGTTCAATGTATCGGTCGGCGGGAACAGCGCCTTCATCACGCTTCCGGACGGGAATTCGGTCGCGCGGTCTCTCGGGGCTTGTGAGGGAAGCGGATACGTTTCCGGACTCACCAATCCCCTGGGCGTTCCCGGCACGGGGTGCGCTTACGACTTCACCGAAATCAAGTGGCATCTCGATTGGGAGCGCCTCGCGCGCGAAGGACTATTCCTTAGCGCGGAGCATCCGCTCGGCGAGAGCGCCGATATCTATATCGACGCGAGGGTCGCGCAAAGCGAAAGCACGCTCCTGTACGCTCCCTCGGTCGGCCGCTTCAACTTCTCTCCCCCGCAGTCGCTCCGGGATAAACTGCTTCGGGATCCGGAAATCAACGCTCTCCCCGACGAGATCGACGTTTTCCACCGATTCGTCGCCCACGGCGACCGCGAGTGGGTGACGGAGGTCGATCAGCGCGACATGACGCTCGGCGTCCGGGGCGAGTTGGGTGAGGTCGGCTACGATGCGCACTTTCGCTACTACTTTTACGATGCGAACGTGGACGGGAACACGTTCGTTAGCAACACCGTGATCAGCAGAGCGGTTGCGGACGGGCGTTACGACATCGAAAACCCGTTTTCGACAGACCCCGCGCATCTGGCGGCGATCCGGGAGAGCAGCCTCCGGCTTTCGCGGGAGCGGGTCGTCGAATATTCGGCGGCGCGCGCCTCGTTCAACGGCCAGGCGATCGCGCTTCCGGGAGGAAGCGCCCTTTGGGCGGCGGGCGCCGAAATCGCTTCCCTCGACTCGAAGAGCATCTACGACCACCGCGACGAGAGCGGCAACTCCTACCCGGTGACCGACGTGCTCGGCTCGGGCGGGAGTTCCTGGGATGCCGAGCGGCGGACCGTTTCGGCGTTCGCGGAAGTCTCGCTGCCGCTGGCCAAGGAATGGGAATTGACCCTCGCCGGGAGGCATGACGATCATGACGACGTCGGCGCGACGTTCTCGGGCCAGGTGGCGAGCCGCTACAAGCTGAACAAGAATCTAGCTCTTCGCGCGTCCTGGGGAACGGGCGGGCAGCCGCCGGCGTTGAGCGATCTCAACCTGCGCGGCCAGTCGGTCGGTTACCCTTATGTATGCGACGTGAGTACGCACACCGGAGACCTCGCCGATTGCGACAAGCTGCAGGTGGAGCACCGCTCGGGCGCGAACCCGGACCTCGAGCCGGACGAGGCCGAGAGTTTGAGCATCGGCGCCGCTGCGAGCGCGGGGCCTTTATCGCTCAGCCTGGACTGGTACCGGATCAACATCTCCAATGTCCCGGCGGGACTGGCTGCGCAGACTATCCTGAATCTCGAGGCGAAAGGGGAGTTGCCCACCGGCGTTCGCGTCGTCCGCGATGGAAACGTGATTCGGCGGATAGAGGGTTCCGCCGGCAACATCCGTGAAGACGACATTGAGGGGATCAACCTGAACGCGCGCGTCGACTTGAAGACCGACGCGGCGGACATCGCCCTCGCCCTGTACTGGTCGCGCGTCACCGAAGACGAAGTACTCACGGCGGGCGAAATGGATCCCTACACCTATCCGAGAGACCGCTATCACGCATCGCTCCGTATGAGCCGTGGCCGCGTCACCGCGAACTGGAGCATTTACGGGATTTCGGCGTATTGGAACAGGAGCAGAACCGCCCGCTACGCGGCGTGGATGGGACACGACTTCACGTTGAGCTGGCGCGATGCGTTCGGCCTGCGCGGCCTGGAACTCATCGGCGGGGTGTTGAACATCGCCGATCGCGGACCGTCCACGGCCGCAGAGGACACCGAGGAGTCGGACTTTCCGTTCGCCGCCGTACAGGGACGCACGCTGTTCCTGAACGCCAGATACACCTTCGGGTCTTGAGAGAGGGGGGCGGATTACCGGAATTCGTTTCCTGGTGACGCGCCTCACGTTCGAAGCAGCGACCGGCGTCGGCGGGGCGCGCATTTTCCCGCATTTGCGGTAGCCGGTTTTTTTCGGCTCGGGCGAGCATCCTTCGCGCGAAATGGAGCATCCCGTCGATGAGAGGAGGATAGATAATGGAACAGGCGGTTCGAGCGCGGGCGACGCGATATTCTCTTCCCGCATTTCGGAGCCTCCCTCCCGGTCGCGTTCGATATCCGGTGCCGGCGGTGCGCGCGTTTGCCCGCATTTGCCCGTTCGCCCGTATCTGCGCTGCGTGTAGATTTCACCCCGGTTCCCGCCGCGGAAGGCGGCGCTTTCTCTCATCGCGAGGGAGACGGCAATACCGCACGAAGGATTATCACTGGCTCTCACACGAAAGTCTGGCCGGATAGAATCTCGGGCGCTTTCCAGACCGCCCGGCGCATCGTCCCGGGGCGTGTCGCCCGTTCTCGAAACGCCTGGCCGCAACCCGCTCCCACAAGTTTTTCCCCGTTTCGTGAATTACAGAAAATTAGATAAATTTAGATAAATTCACGGGGTTATTCGATAAATAAATGAAAACAAAAACGAGGGGCAAATACTCGTAACTAGCTGAATTATTGAGCTTAATCGAGATCGTTCACCGGATGTTTCGGCTTCTTGCCGCTCAGGACGCGGGCGATGTCCTCTCCCGCCCACGCGGCGATGGCTGCGAGGCATTCCTCCGTGGAACCCGCCATGTGCGGCGTGAGAATGAGGTTGGGCGCATCGAAGATGGCGCTATTCGGGTCGGGCGGCTCGCCTTCGAGTACATCAAGCGCCGCGCCGCCGAGATTGCCGCTCTTGAGGGCGCGTGCGAGCGCCGCCTCGTCCACCAGCGGGCCTCTCGCGGCATTGATGATGAACGCTCCCTTTTTCATTTTCGAGATAGCTTGTTTATCGATCAGGTGATGGGTCTTGGGCGTGAGCGGCGCGTGAAGCGAGATGAAATCGGCCCGGCCCAGGAGAGTCTCGAAGCGCGCAGGCCTGGCGCCGCGCGACTCGATGTCCTCGCTTCTCAAACCCGGGTCATGGGCGAGTACCTTCATGCCCATCGCGAGCGCCATATTCGTGAGCCGGCTCCCCACCTGTCCGATGCCGATGAGCCCCAGCGTTTTTCCCTGGAGCTCTACTCCCGTGTGGCGCGCTTCGCCCCACACCCGCTCCTGTCCCACCATGGCCGCCGCCTGGGGGATCCGTCTCGCCAGGGAAAGGATCAACCCCAGCGTCAGTTCGGCCACGGCGTTCGCGTTGGCCCCCGGCGTGTTGGTGACGAGTACGCCACGCTCGGTACAGGCAGCCACGTCCACCTGATCCACGCCCGCCCCATGCACGGCCACCACGCGCAGGTCCGGCAGCAGGTCCAGCAGGGAAGCGGTAATGTAGCCCGGACGCAGCAGAATTCCCTCAGCACCCTTTAGTTTCCCGGCGAAGGCGGCCTCTTCCGCCTCGTCCAGGGGCCTGAATGGCAGCGCCACGGCGCGAACCGGCGCTACGCCCGCCAACGTACTTTTCACGGGCGCCATGGCGACCGGAAAATCGGATGTAGAAGTGACGGCGGCCCAGCGTTTTTTGGGAGGCATCGGATGAACTACATGTCGACGGCGGTGAAGTCACCGTCGTAGTTGTATTCGGCTCTGGCTTTTTGAACGGAAAGCAGTCCCTCTTGGAGGTCGCGTTCGATGGAGTAGAAGGAGCGGTCCTTCGGGTCGCCGTAGCCACCCCCGCTCGGGACTTCGAGTACGAGCCTGTCGCTTTGGTTCATCACCCACTGTCGCTTGGGGTTGATGGGGCGCCCGTTCAGGGTCACCTTGCCGACGCGTCCGTTTTTCCCGCCGAACAACCCATAGGCGGGGTGCCGGGTTCGCTCGCTCATGAACGTGAGGAGAATCGGTCCGTCGGAGAGTGATTTCACGATGACCTGCTGGCCGTTGCCGCCGGTGTATTTACCCGCGCCGCCGCTGTCTCTGATGGACGCTTTTCTCTCCACCAGCAAGGGCACGAGATGTTCGAGAATTTCGATGGGCGTGTTCGACGTGTTCGAGGGGAAGTCGAGACATACGCGTCCATCGTGCCTGTCCGTCGCGCCCTGCCCCCCATGCAGGAAGAAGTTGCCGGCGAAGCGCCTGTTTTCCTTGGTGATGCCCGCCGCGTTGATGGCCCACGTGGGGCTGCCGCTGGCCGCCTGCACAAGGTTGGGAACCGCCTTGCACAACGCGCCGAAAATGGCCGAGGGAATGAAGTGCCCCACCATGGAGCGGCCATTAACGGGGGCCGGATATCGCGGATGCAGTATGCTGCCCTCTGGAGCCGATACCGTCACGGGCCGGAAGTTGCCCTCATTGTTGGGAATCTGCGGACAGAACAGGCACTTGAGTGAATAGGCGGAGTATGAATAAACATAGCTCAAAACGGCGTTCAGGCCGCGGTCGACCTGGGGGGATGATCCCGTGTAGTCCACCAGAATGCTGCTGCCGCGAACCTTAACCTCCACGCGGATGACGAGCGGCTCATCATATCCGTCGGTGGATACTTGAAAGCGGTATTCCCCGTCCTCCACTTTTTTGATGGCCTCGCGCATCGCGTTTTCGGAACGCTGGAAGATCGTGGTGGCCGGCGCCTCGAGGTCGGCGAGTTTGTATTCTTCGAGCATCTCGCCGATGCGCTGGGCGGCAAGCCTCCCGGCGGACATATGGGAGATCATGTCTCCCTCCACCTGATTCGGCACGCGCACGTTTTTTCTGATGATGCGCAGAATATCCTCGTTGATTTTGCCCCCCGACATATACTTGCAAGGCGGGAGCTGGAGGCCTTCTTCGTAAATCTCTCGCACTTCGGGAGAGCGCAGTTTTCCTCCCATGTCCGTCACCTGGGTGGTGATGCCGATGAGAGCGACCAGCTTCGATTTATAGAACACCGGCGTGAGAGAGGTGAGATCCTGCAGGTGGCCGGTACCCATCCACGGGTCGTTCGTAAGTATGAGATCGCCGGGTTCGAGCGTATCCTGCGGGAAGATCTGGAGAAGTTTCTTGGCCGTAATCGGTAACGCGCCCACGAAGCTGGGCATTGTGGATCTGGCCTGGGCGATGGATTGTCCGTTTGGGTTCAGTATAATGACGGCGAAATTTCTCGATTCGCGTATCGTGGTCGAAAAGGCGGTGCGGACGATCTCTGTGGCCGCTTCCTCGGCGATGGCGATGAAGCGGTTCCAGAGGACTTCCAAGGTAATTGAATCGATACCCTTGCGGGCCATATCTGATTCTCTCCTAGAGTTCGATGATAAGGTTCTGGAATTTATCGACCTGGAAGTTCGAGCGCGGCCCGATGACGGTCGTCGTCATTTTCTCTTCCACCAACGCCGGTCCCTTGAACTTCTGTCCCGGCTTCAGCAGATAGCGGTCGAAGATATTCACTTTTCGGAAACCCTTGTTCTCCGGCATGAAGATGCGCCGGTTGCCCTTCAGGGCGTTTTTGACGTCTTTTTCGGGCAGGTTCGAAAAATCAAAGCTCACGTTGGGTTCCGGCCCCATGCCGAAGATTCGCCAACTGAACACCTGAAGCGGCACTTCGTCGATGGCGCGCCCATGGGCGGAGGCGTAGTGATCGCGATAGGTTTCACTGATTTCTCCAAAATGGTTACGCGTCAGTTTTCCACTCGGGATGGGAATGGTGAGCGGAAAACCCTGTCCCTCGAAGCTGATGTCCGCCATTCGCTGAATCCGGATTTCGCGTTCCCTCACTCCGGCGGCGGTTAGGACTTCGCGAAGCCGCTTTTCCCGTCGGTTGAGCGTGTCGTTGAGATTGGTGAGGTTCACGTCTTCGAGCGGCATCACCTGGCTGTCCACGGTGTCCACCTTGAAGGGGACGGTATGGAGTCCCAGGCTGGACGCCAGACCGGCGCCCGGCGGACAGACGATGCGCTTGAGCCCCACCTTGCGCGCGAGCCGGAAGGCGTGAACGGGGCCCGCGCCGCCGGTGGCCATGAGGGTGAAGTTCCGAGGGTCTTTCCCGCGCTCTGAGAGTTTGATGCGCGCGGCGGCGGCCATGGTTTCATTCACGAGTTCATGAATTCCCCATGCCGCCTGGATCTCTTCGATCTTCATCGGCTCGGCGATTTTGGTGCGTATGGCTTCGGATGCCGCCTCGGTGAACACGGGCATCTCGCCACCCAGGAAATAATCGGGATTGATGTAGCCGAGAAGCAGGTTGGCGTCGGTCACCGTGGGCTCTTCTCCGCCCAGTCCGTAGCAGGCTGGCCCGGGGGAAGCCCCCTGGCTCTCGGGACCGACCTTGAGGAGCCCCAGGTCGTCGATTCGCGCGATGCTGCCTCCACCGGCGCCGACTTCGATGAGATCGATGCACGGTACCTGGATGGGCATTCCGCTGCCCTTGGTGAAACGCTTGACGCGCGCAATCTCGAATTGAACGGACAGGTGGGGTTCGCCATTTTCGACGATGCAGGATTTGGCGGTGGTCCCGCCCATGTCGAAGGCGATGAGATTTTCGAACCCGCCGAGTTTCCCGAAATAGGCCGAGGAAAGCGCACCAGCCGCGGGGCCTGATTCGAACATGCGTATGGGACTGCGTCCGGCGGATTGCGCTGTGGCGATGCCGCCGTTCGACAGCATGATATAGAGCGAGACGTTTTCGAGGTTGATTTCCAGGTCTTCGAGATATTTCGAGACGATCGGCTGAATGTAGGCGTTAGCGACGGTGGTGGAAGTTCTCTCGTATTCTCTGATCTCCGGACACACCTGAGAAGAAAGGCTGAAGCTCACATCCGGGAACGATTGCGATATCGCTTCGCCGACTTCGGTTTCATGGGCCGGGTTGGCGTAGGAGTGCAAGAGGCAAACCGCGATTGATTTCGCCCCTTTTTCTACGAGTTCCTGGATCGTTACCTTCACCTCCTGGGTGCTCAAGGGCTGGAGAATTTCTCCGGTTGCGGAAATCCGCTCGGTTAATTCACGGCGGAAAGGCCCGGAAACCAAAGGCTCCGGGAACTCCGGCACGATATCATAGATGTCATATCTGGATTCACGGCCCATCAAGAGGATGTCGGCGAATCCCTTCGTGGCGAGAAGACCCGTGGCCGCTCCTTTCTTCTCGATGATCGCGTTGGTGGCGAGGGTGGTCGCGTGTATCGCCTGGCCGAGGTCGCGGAACCTCAGGCTTTCTTCATCGAGCAGTGTGCGCAGACCTGCGAGCGCGCCTATGGAGGGGTCGTTCGGCGTCGTGAGATACTTGCCCACCGAGGTTTTTCCGTTCGATGGATTATAAATCGCAATGTCAGTGAACGTGCCACCGATATCAATCGCGGCGATAATCCGTTTTCTGGATGTGGAAGACGATGCGGATTTGGCCATTTCTAAGTTATAGGGGAGCCTCGTGAGTGGGGATCAAAAGATTTGCGGCACCGTGTGATTAAGGGTAATTCCGTGCAACTCAAATTCTATAAGCCTGACTATAAGTATATGAAAACAGACGCTTTGTCAATTATCTGCAGGAGTAACATGCGTTAACATACAGAAATTTAATGAGTTGCATGATTTTACGAGAGAAAGGATAATAATATAAATTATGAAAGATCGTGAGTGGTTCAGATTAACTTATTGAAATATTTATCGTTATTGATTAATAAACTCTCGCTTCGTCTCGATCGGCCGAGGCTTCAAGGATGAAATACGTTGCAAAACCGAGTAAATCATCATGGTTTGCATCGAAAAGCCGAATATCCATACGATAGGGGGGAGGTGAAATCGTAAACGAGAAGAGGTCAAGTGTGGTGGCGGGTACTAAATGCGAATCCCTGGTTCGGTACGCCCTGGTGGATTGCGATCCGGGAGTGGATGACGCGCTGGCGCTGACGATGGGCTTCGCTTCGCCCATTTTTCGGTATGACGCCGTGACGAGCGTGCACGGCAACGTATCCGCACGGTTGGCCTACCGCAATGCGAGAAGGTTCGTCTCATTCTTGCGCGATCATCTCGAGTCTTCCGTTCCGGACGTTCCCGTCTACCCGGGCGCTACGCTGGCTCTGGACGGAAGCCGAATGAGCCGGAGCGAATCCCGCCTGATTCACGGCCCCGAAGGCATGGGAGCGATGTTCGACGACAAAAGGCGTTTGCGCCGCCTGGGACGAGGGAGTTCGAAACCGGCTTGGGAGGTAATCGTCGAGCAAGCCGCAAGCCGGGGTTCGGCGTTGACCATTATCACGCTGGGGCCTCTTACGAACCTGGCCCTGGCGCTTCGACGCGCACCTGGGGTTTTCTCCCGCGTAAAGCGGATCGTGGTCATGGGAGGAGCCGCCCGGATGCCCGGAAACGTGACTCCTGCGGCCGAGTTCAACATCTATTGCGATCCCCTGGCGGCGAAGGAGGTGTTCTCATCGGGCCTGCCCGTCACCATGGTGGGCCTGGACGTGACGAGGCGCGCGCTCTTGCACGTCGATGAATTCGAGGGCGGCGGATCGTTCCGCGCGGCGCTCAGAGACCTCATAAAAGTCTATGCGCGGTTCTCAAGAAAACGGAGAGACGCCGGGGACATCACCCTGCATGACCCGCTGGCCCTCGCCGTCGCGATGAAGCCGGATTTGGTGAAGACCGTTTCTTGCCGCGTGGATGTGGACACGAGTAAGGGTATCGCGCGCGGAATGACGTTGGTGGATCTGAGGGAAAACAGGGGGTCGCGGGTAAAGAACCCCGTCGATGTGGCTCTGGATCTGGACGTGAAGAGGTTTTTGACATTTTTTATCTCGCATCTGCGCAAATATCGTGGATGGGAATAAGATGAAAAATAAAAAGAGCATCGTCTTGGTGGTGGGCAGCTCGAATATCGACATCGTCGTTCGCGTGGGCAGACTCCCATCCGCCGGCGAGACCGTCCTGGGGGATGAGCGGCGTGAGTATTGGGGAGGAAAGGGGGCGAATCAGGCCCTGGCGGCCGTCCTCGCCGGGGCGGAAGTTTGTTTCGTCACCATGCTGGGAAACGACGCGGGCGGAGAGGCGTATGGACGTCACTTGGTGGGGAGCGGAATATCGCCATGCGGGATACTGCGTTCAAAGGCGAGCACCGGGACGGCGCTGATCCTGGTGGACGGACAGGGAGAGAATCAGATCGCCGTGGCGCCGGGCGCGAACACGCTTCTCACTCCCGGGCGAATGAGAAGAAAGCGGGGGCTTCTGGATATCGGCGACGTCGTTCTGGCGCAACTCGAGGTTCCGCTTCCATCGGTCATGACCGTGTTCCGTAAGGGGAAAAAGCGCGGCGCCTGCAACGTCCTGAACCCGGCTCCGGCGGTAGGGGAATTGCCCGACGAATTGCTTCGTTTGACTGACGTGCTCGCGCCGAACGAAACCGAAGCGGCGCATCTGGCCGGACTCGGTAAAACACCCGAAACCGATGAGGAGTTCCTGCGCACCGCTCGCGCCCTGCGGTCGCTGGGGCCTTCCCGCGTCGTCATCACGGCGGGCGCGAAAGGGGCCTTTCTCTTGGATGAGGAAGAAGCCTCCTGGATGAGGCCTCCTCCGAAAGTCGAGGCGGTGGATACGACGGGCGCCGGTGATGCGTTTTGCGGCGCGCTGTCGGTGAAACTGGCCGAGGGCGCGGCGCTCGCCGATGCGGTACGCTTCGCCGTCGGCGCAGGGGCGTGTTCGGTGAGAAAACGCGGCGCGCAAGGGGGTTTGCCTTCGCGCAGGCAAATCCTGAAAAATCAGCGCCAAGTGCGCCAAAAACAAATTCGGGTTGGTTGACTTCAAACCATAACGCGCATAGGGTGAAGCGGATGGGCGCTTGATGAGGCGAAATTTCGCGCCCTGTCTGAACAAAACTCATACGTCGCCGATAGGAGAGACGCTCATGCCAATGGATTGGGATGAGTTCAAATCAAGAAGACAAGGTGGTAGTGGAGGAGGTGGAGGCGGTGGCGGTGGCATACCGCCGCAGATCAAGATACCCCAATTCCGTATGCCGAATTTCAAACTCCCCTCTGCCGCCATATTCGTGGTGGCGGCCCTGATATGGCTGGCTTCGGGCATATTCAGCGTGGGGCCGGACGAGCAGGGAATCGTGCTGCGCTTCGGACGCATCGACCGGGTGGTGTCCTCGGGCCTGAACTACCATATGCCCTTCCCGATGGAGACCGCCTATACGCCGAAAGTCACGGAAGTGAAGCGCGTGGAAATCGGCTTCCGCACCATCGATCCCGGGCCTCCCGCCCGATATTCGGACAAGCCCCATGAGTCGAGGATGCTGACCGGGGACGAGAACATGGTGGACGTCGACATGATCGTCCAGTACCTCATCGTGGAGGCGGACAAGTATCTCTTCAAGGTGCGAAATCCCAGAGAAACCGTGGTGCACGCCGCCGAGGCCGCCATCCGCCAGGTGGTGGGCAGCAAGCCCATCGACGAGGCGCTCACCACCGGCAAGGGCGCGATTCAGCAAGAGACCCTAGTGGAGCTTCAGAAGATACTGGATCGCTACGAAACTGGATTGCGCGTGGTGGCTGTGCAGCTACAGGACGTGACGCCGCCCAAGGAAGTCATTCACGCCTTCAAGGACGTGGCCAGCGCCCGTGAGGACAGAAACCGCCTCGTGAACGAGGCCCAGGGCTATCAGAACCAGGTGATACCCGAGACGCGGGGCAAGGTGGCCGCCATCATCAGGAAATCGGAAGCCTACCGGGAGACCAAAATTCGCCACGCCCGTGGTGATGCGAATCGCTTCCTGGCGACGCTCAAGGAATACAAAAAGGCGCCGGCGATCACGCGCGAGAGGCTCTACCTCGAAATGATGAAAGAGGTGATGCCGACGGTGGACAAGGTGATCCTGGATCAGAGCAATTCGGGCGTTCTGCCCATACTCCCGCTTCGGGGGAATGGAATTGAAGGGGTGACGAAACGATGAGCGCCGAGGGAGCAGAAACCAGAAAATTGCCCAAAAAGACGATCGCCCTGTTCGTCTTGATCCTGATAGTAATCTTTGGCCTCAATTCGCTGCTGTTCACGATTCGCGAAGACAGACAGGTGGTCGTCACCCGGTTCGGCAAGCCCGTGCGCGTCTTGCGGAATGCGGGCCTTCACTACCGGTTGCCGTTCGTGGAGCAACTCTCGTTTTTCGACCGACGCCTGCTGGAGTACGACTCCAACCCCACGGAGATCATCACGCAGGACAAGAAATCCCTCGTGGTGGATAACTTCTCGCGCTGGCGCATCATCGATCCGCTGCAGTTCCTGCGCACCGTCCGCAACGAAACGGGGGCGCAGGCCCGGCTCGACGACATCATCTACAGTGAATTGCGCCTGGA
>JAPPHK010000151.1 GCA_028820795.1 Nitrospinota bacterium
AGGCGAACCTGCGCCTCGTCGTGAGCATCGCCAAGAAATACACGAACCGGGGGCTTCAGTTCCTGGATCTGATTCAGGAGGGCAACATCGGTTTGATGAAGGCGGTGGACAAGTTCGAGTACAAGCGCGGCTATAAGTTCAGCACCTACGCCACCTGGTGGATTCGACAGGCCATCACCCGGGCGATTGCCGACCAGGCGCGGACGATCCGCATCCCCGTGCACATGATAGAGACCATCAACAAGCTCATCCGCACCTCGAGGCAGCTCATACAGGAACTCGGACGCGAGCCGCTACCCGAGGAAATCGCCGTGAAGATGGATATGCCCGTCGACAAGGTGAGAAAGGTGCTCAAGATCGCCAAGGAGCCCATCAGCCTGGAGACGCCCATCGGCGAGGAGGAAGACAGCCAGTTGGGCGACTTCATCGAGGACAAGAAGGCCGAAGTGCCGCAGGACTCCGTCATCAAGCTGAACCTCAAGGAGCAGACCCAGAAGGTGCTCCAGACCCTGAGCCCGCGCGAGGAGAAGGTGTTGCGCAAGCGCTTTGGTATCGGGGCGGAGAATGAGCACACGCTCGAGGAGGTGGGGCAGGATTTCGACGTCACCCGCGAGCGCATCCGCCAGATCGAGGCGAAAGCGCTCAGAAAACTCCGCCATCCCTCGCGCAGCAAGAAGCTCAAGAGTTTCATCGAAGAGGAAGTTTGAGCCGTGAACCTCGCGCGATTGACATTGCACGCGCGCGGGGCCATATATGCACAGCGAACGGGCGGCGCCCGAGGCGGAGGACGCGCCGGTTTCCGGGTGCGTTCCTCTTGACGGTCGCGTTGCTATCGGGCCCATAGCTCAGCGGTAGAGCCGCCGGCTCATAACCGGCTGGTCCTTGGTTCGAATCCAGGTGGGCCCACCAAGCGATTTCTGATTGATAACCAAACGATGCGAGGAGTATGGCGCAGTGCACCCGGAACTGACGGCCTTGATGGAGCTTCAGGCGATTGACGTCAAGATGGATCAATGCCGCGCTGCGATTTCGAAAATTCCCGCCTCGATCGAAAAGGAAAAGCGGTATTTGACGGGCTTCGAGTCTTCCGTTGAGGCGCTCGAGGGCGAAGTGGAAGCCGCCAGGAAGAAATTGCGTGAAGCGGAGGGCGAAATTCAATCCTTCGATCAGAAGCTGAGAGACACGCGCGGAAAACAGACGCTCGTCAAGACGAACGAGGAATACCGCGCTCTAGGCGCAGAGATCGAAGGGTATCAGAACCGGATCAGCGCTCTCGAGGATACCGTTCTCGAACTCATGGACTATATGCCTGTGCACGAGGGGAAGCTCGCGGAAGCGCGCGGGGAGTTGGAGACGGCCCGAGGCAAGGTGCAGGGCGAGGTGAAGAAGTATGAGAACCATAGAACCGATTTCGAGCGTGAATTGGACGAACTCCTCGATAAGTCCAAATCCCTCGCAGGCGGCGTGAGCGAGGAGTGGATTAAGCGCTACCGGAATTTGAGGAAATCCCGGAAGGGGCTGGCCGTCTGCGCCGTCGTCAATCGAACCTGCCAGGGCTGCCGCATGGCGGAGACCATCAAGCGCTTTTTGGAGATCAGGGATTCGGAGGACAGGATTTACACGTGTTCGAATTGCAAGCGCATCCTCTACTACCAGGAGGGCGAGAGCGTGGAGTTGAGCCTGCCGGCGGTGGACACTGAATGAGGATGGGCCACCTGCTGATTCACACCGATGGCGCCGCGCGGGGGAATCCGGGTCCCGCGGGGGCTGCCGCCTTGTTGTATGACGATGCGGGCAATTGCGTCGCCGAGGAAACCAGGTATCTGGGCACGGCGACGAACAACGTGGCGGAATACCAGGCGTTTTTGCTGGGCCTGGAACGCGCGGCGAAACTCGGCGCCGAAAGCGTGGAAGTCGTTACGGATTCCGAACTCATGGCTCGCCAGTGGAGCGGTGAGTACCGGGTCAGGAACAAGGCGCTCAAGCCCTTGTATGAGCGGGCGAAGCAGGCGGCCAGAAAGTTCGGCTCCATCGAGGTGCGTCATGTGCGCCGCGATGAGAACATTCAGGCCGATGCCGCCGCCAACCGCGCCATCGACAGCGGGATGAATTGAGGAGGCGCACTCCGGCGCCGGTTGTCTGGGCGATGGCGCTGGAGTATGAGCTGGAGTATGAAATATCTACCGGAGCGGGCTGCGCGGCCGCGCGCAGCAAAAGTCTGCGGGAGGAAAGTCCGGGCTCCACAGGGCAGGGTGGTGGATAACGTCCACCAGGGGTGACCCTCGGGAAAGTGCCACAGAAAACAAACCGCCCCGCTGAGTCGGGGTAAGGGTGAAACGGTGCGGTAAGAGCGCACCAGCAGCCCGGGTGACCGGGCTGGCTCGGTAAACCCCACCCGGAGCAAGGCCAAATAAGGGGATGCTCGAGGGCGGCCCGTCCGATGTCCCCGGGTAGGCCGCTTGAGGCGGTGGGCAACCATCGTCCCAGATAGATGGTCGCGGGCCCGCCATCGGCGGGTGACAGAACCCGGCTTACAGGCCCGCTCCGGTCGATATGTTCAGGTGCGCGCTCCGCAAGTTGCGAGTACGCCCGCCTCGCTTCTCCCGATATACGGATCGGAGGTTGGCCGATCGAAGATGGGCGAGCGTCGGGTAGAAAGAGGCGCGCTTTTTCTGTTCAAACAGGACAAAGGAAAACAAGGACATATGGAATCCCAGGTATCACAAAAGGCGTTGGAACCATCGCTCATCGCCGCCGAGGCGGCTCGGGCGGCGGAGGCGATCTCCTCTCATCTGAGGCCGACTCCCGCCCGCCTCAGCGAGCATTTTTCCGAACAGCTGGGTGTCGAGGTGTATCTCAAGCCGGAGAATTTCCAGCGCACGGGCTCGTTCAAGGTGCGCGGCGCTCTGTATGCGCTGCAAAAACTGGAGCCCGCGCAGCTTCAGTGGGGGGTCGTCACCGCGAGTGCGGGGAACCATGCCCAGGGCGTGGCCTTCGCGGCCAAGCAGTTGGGCGTCAGGGCCCTGGTGGTGATGCCCGAAGCGACTCCCAATACCAAGCTCGACGCCGTTCGCGCCCTGGGCGCCGAGACCGAACTGTTCGGCGCATCCTTCGATGACGCCTATGCGCGCGCGCGCGCCTACGAGGAAGAGCGCGGCCTCACGATGATCCCGCCTTTCGACCACCCCGACGTCATCGCGGGCCAGGGCACGCTGGGCATCGAGATACTCGAAGAAGTGCCCGATTTAGGCACCATCCTCGTGCCCGTCGGAGGCGGCGGCCTCATCTCGGGCCTCGCCGCGGTGGTGAAAACCAGAAAACCCGACGTGCGCCTCATCGGCGTGGTGGCGCAGGGCGCTGCGGCGCTCATGCGCTCGCTCGATGCGGGGAGAATCGTCGAGTCGAAAACGGTCCAGACGATTGCGGACGGCATCGCCGTCAAGAGAAACGGAGAGCTTTGTTTTCCCCTGATTCAGGACCTGGTGGATCAGGTGGTCTCGGTTTCCGACGATGCGATGGCCAACGCCATCCTCGGTCTCCTGGAGCGCGAGCGGATGCTGAGCGAGGCGGCGGGCGCCTCCTCGCTGGCGGCGCTCATCGAGAGAAAAACCAGGGTGAGCGGCAAGGTAGTCGCCCTGATCAGCGGCGGGAATCTGGACGTCAACCTGCTCTCGCGAATCATCGGCAAGGGGCTGGCCCTCGCGAACCGCTACGCGCGGATACAGGTGCCGCTGCACGACGTGCCCGGCGCGCTGATGCGTCTCTCCCAAATCGTGGCCGATTGCCGGGTGAACATCATCCACATCGAACACGACAGGCTTTCGACGGAAGTGCCCATCAACCACACACTCTCGACCCTCCACATGGAAGTTCGCGGGCGCGAGCATCTCGAAGAGTTGATACAGATTCTGCTCCAGGAAGGATACGAAGTGCGCCGGGAGGAAGCATAGCCCATGGGCGGGAAGCGCCGCGCCATCATCAGCGTGAGCGACAAGAGGGGCGCCGCCGATCTCGGCGCGGCCTTGGCCGAGTCGGGCTGGGAGGTACTCTCCACCGGCGGGACGGCCAGGTCGCTGCGCGACGCGGGCGTCCCCGTGCGGGAGGTTTCCGATTATACGGGTCAGCCCGAAATCATGGGCGGCCGCGTCAAGACGCTTCATCCCAAGGTGCTGGGCGGCATCCTGGCGCTCCTGCCCGATCAGGAAGAGGAGATGCGGGCGAACGACATCGCGCCCATCGACCTGGTGGCGGTGAATCTCTATCCCTTCCGGGAGACCGTCGCCAAGCCGGGCGTCTCGAGGGAGGAAGCGATTGAGCAAATCGATATCGGCGGTCCCACGATGGTGCGCGCGGCTTCTAAGAACCATGGCCGCGTTGCCGTACTCGTGGATCCGGACGACTACCCGGGCGCCATTGCCCACGTCCGAAACGGCGGTCATTTCCCGCCCGATTGGCTGGCCGGTCTGGCTTTGAAGGCGTTTCGCCACACCGCGAGCTATGACGCCGCCATCTCAGGCTATCTCGGAGATGGTGATGCAGGCGCGCTTCCCGAACGGGTCGAGATGAATCTCGAGCGCGTTCAGACGCTTCGCTACGGGGAAAACCCCCACCAGAAGGGCGCGCTCTATCGCTCGGGCGGCCCGGATGGGTTCTCTCTTTGCGATGCGGAGGTTCTGGGAGGCAAGGAACTCTCCTTCAACAATCTGCTGGACGCCGCCGCCGCCGCCGAACTCGCGCATGATCTCGAAGGCGTGGGCTGCGCCATCATCAAGCACACCAACCCGTGCGGCGTGGGTCTTGGTGATACCCAGGCGGCCGCCTATGAGCGCGCGCTCTCATGCGACCCGGTATCGGCCTTCGGCAGCGTAATCGGCTATAACCGAAAAGTGGATGCGCAGACGGCCGAAGCCATGCGAAAACTCTTCGTCGAGGCCGTGGTCGCGCCCGATTTCGAAGATGGCGCTCTCGCGATCATGCGGAAGAAGAAAAACCTCAGGCTCCTGCGCTTACGCGGCCTGGGAGGCGGTTCCGCGCCCTCGGGCATGGACATGCGCTCTATTCCCGGCGGGGTTCTCTTGCAGGAGCGCGATTCGTTATCGGATGAGGAATTTCGCTGGGAGGTCGTTACCCCGCGCACACCCTCTACGGATGAGGAAAAAGCGCTTGGAATCGCCTGGCGCGTGGCGCGCCACGTGAAGAGCAACGCCATCGTCATGGCCGATAAGGACGGCACGGTGGGCGTGGGCGCGGGCCAGATGAGCCGGGTGGACTCCACTCGCCTCGCGGCCGAGCGCGCCGTATTGCCCCTCGAAGGTTGCGCCCTGGGGTCGGACGCCTTCTTCCCCTTCCGGGACGGGATCGACGCCGCGGCTTCCCACGGCGTGAAGGCGATAGCCCAGCCGGGCGGCTCCATGCGCGATGAGGAGGTCATCGAGGCGGCGGCCGAGCACGACATCGCCATGGTCTTCACGGGCAGACGCCACTTCAGACATTGAGATGCCCCAAAATATACTCGCCCCTCCCGTTCTGGAAGATTCCCTCGCGCCCATAGAGACGCTGCGGCGCGTAGAGGTTTTTCTGAGCGCCCTGGCGGCGCTGCCCAAGAAATCCTGGCGCACGCGCTTCGACCCTCACGGCATCAAGGTGGAAGGACCGGGACTCACCCGAGCCGCGCGGTTATATGAAATCCTTGAAGTACCCGGCGCGGGACAGTCGGTTGTCCACGTCGTGGGAACGAGCGGCAAAGGCTCCACCGCGCTGATGATAGCGCAGTCACTCCTGGCGTCCGGCAAGAAAACGGCGGCATTTTTCTCCCCCCACCTCACCTCAATCGTCGAGCGTTTCTGGATTCGGGGCCGCTTCGCCGAAGCCGGCCTCATCGGTCGATGCGCGAAAGAACTCGCCGATGCCGCCGCACAGATGGCGGGAGAGCCCCAGTTCGGGCCGCCCTCGTTTTTCGAATCGACCCTCGCGCTTTTTCTTTTGATGGCCAGGGAAGAAGAGTGTGAACACCTCGTCCTGGAAGCGGGACTGGGCGGCACGTTCGACGCCACGAACGCCGTGGGGCCCGCCGTTCTCGACGTAATCACCTCTATCGGCCTGGACCACACCGATTTGCTCGGTGATTCCATCGCACGGATTGCGCTCGATAAGGCCGGCATCATTACGGCAGAAGGCCGCGTCATCTCACAAAGCCAGCCTTCAGATGCGCGCACAGAGATTGAGCGCGTCGCTTCGGAGCGCGAAGCCGACTTGTTTTCTCCGCCCCGCGTGGAGAATCTGGAGCTGACTTCCGGTGGCGCTATTTTCGATCTGTCCTTCGACGACGGGACGCGGTGGGAGGGTTTCTCGACCCCCATGATCGGCGTCCACCAGGCAGAAAACGCGAGCCTTTCCGCCGGAGCGGGCCGACTCCTGGGGCTGGGAGAACAGGAGGTTCGATGGGGCGTCGCCTCTGCTCGCCTGCCGTGCCGTATGGAACTGGTGCAGTCCGGCCCGCGAGTCCTGCTGGATGGAGCGCACAACCGCGACAAGGCGCAAGCACTGGTGGAGACTCTTTCGGGCTGGACGTTCGAGCGCCTCGTCTTCGTTCTCGGGGCGGTGAATGATAAGGATTTCGCCGCAATGGCGGAGGTGTTCGCAACCGTGGGTGACAGGTTCTTCGTAACGCTTCCCCCGGCGAGCGCGCCAAGGCCCGGCCTGGCAACCGATGTTTTCGCGCGCGCGCTCGAAGAAGCGGGGGCCGAACATCTAGAGACCCGCGTCGACGCATGGGGAGCGCTCGACCAGGCGCTTGCGGAGGCGAGAGAGAACGACCTCGTCGTCATCACGGGGTCGATGTTCCTGGCCGGGGAGCTCAGACGCCGCTGGGTGAGCGAGGAGCGAATCGTCGAATGCGGCAACGCGTTTCCTCCCGGGACACTCCCATGAGAGAGGGCCTGCGCTTCACGCATGAGAAGCGAGCGCCTGCGCCCGCCGTGAAGTGCCGCGGACGCGAGCTCGATTTCGATCGGGTGCGCATCATGGGAGTATTGAACGCCACGCCGGACAGTTTTTCAGACGGTGGGAAATTTTTCGACAGTGCAATCGCGCTGGAGCAAATCGCGCGTATGGCCGAGGAAGGAGCCGACGTCATCGACATCGGCGGCGAGAGCACCCGGCCCGGATCGAGCGGGGTGAACGAAGCGGAGGAAATCCGGCGGATTATCCCGATTCTGGAGCGAATGGACATGAATGGGGGTCCCCTCGTCTCGGTCGATACGTCCAAGGCCGGCGTGGCGCGGGCGGCGCTCGATGCGGGGGTTCACGTCATTAACGACGTAACGGGCCTTCGCGACCCCGAGATGCGCGCGGTGATTGCCGAATCAGGCGCCGCGGCCATCGCCATGCACATGAAGGGCGAGCCGCGCACCATGCAGAAAAACCCCGAGTACGAGGACCTGATGGGCGAGTTGTCGCGCTTCCTCGGCGAATGCGCGCGCCGGGCCGAGCGGGAGGGCATCGCGTCCGTTCTTGTCGACCCGGGCGTCGGTTTCGGGAAATCGTGGGATCATAATCTGGAGATATTGAGGAGGATGGGTGAACTCCGGGATTTGGGTTATCCACTGGTCGTCGGTGTCTCGAGAAAAAGTTTCATCGGGGCGATAACGGGTGTCGAGGCGGCGGGAGAACGATTGATCGGCTCGAAAGTCGCCGAGGCCTTCGCCGTCGTCGGCGGAGCGGATATGATTCGCACCCACGACGTGGGCGTAGCCGTCGAGGCGGTGCGCATGGGCGAAGCCATTCGTCGAGGACGCGTTGACCCTTGCGCGTGATTCATGTCGTCTGTCCATACCTCGAAATTCAGATTTTTATGATTTTGTCCTTATAAATTCGTCATACAGGAATACCGGCTACGTGATTGAATACGTTTTCGAGTTCTGGTGGATGCTGCCCATCGCGTTTTGCGTGTGCCTTACGGCGACGAGCACGAGCGTGGAGGGGGCGGTATTCTTCGCGCCCATCTTCATCCTCCTCTTCCCCTGGGCTGCGGGTGTGACCATCGTTCCCCTGGAGGCCGTTTTTCTCGCGCTTTCCATCGAGATTTTCGGTTTCGGCAGCGCACTCACCGGCTACATGCGAAGAAGGCTCGTGGATTACGACATCGCCAGGAAGGTGCTCGTCGTATCCATCCCCGTAGGCATGGCGTTCGGGTTCCTCGCCCATTCGGTGCCCGCCAGGCTCATCCTGGGCCTGCTGGGCGCGATGATGGTGCTTCTCTCGGTCGCCATGCTCTTCGCATACTTTCAGGGCGGAATCCAGGAAGCGGAACAGATGGAGGAAACCGGAAAACCCACCCGCATGGACGCGGCGGGCAGAAGGTACTGGTACCGCTACGAGCATGGGGCTTTCGGCCACAGCTGGTCGGCCTTGGGCGGCGTTCTCGTGGGTTTTACGGGCATCGGCATCGGGGAGCTCACGACCACCGCCCTGATCGTGAAGGACAAACTTCCCGTCCGCGTGGCCGTGGGCACGGGGATTCTGATCGTCTTCGCGACGGTGCTGCCCGCCACCCTGGTGCATGCCTACGTGTTTTCATCCGGCGAGGTGAACGTGCACTGGAACATCCTGTTCATGACGATCCCCGCAGTCGCCTGCGGCGGTCAGATATCGCCCTTCATCAACAACCGTGTCGACGGCGAGAAGATGAAGGTGTTCCTCGCCTTCGTCTTCATCTTCGTGGGCGTATTGCTTCTCTGGCGCTCGCTCGGCGGCTAGGCGCAACCCGTGGCGGAAGACACTCGCCCCGTCGTCGTTGTCGGCCCCGGCGCCGTGGGAACCATGCTGGCGGCGCAATTGCAGCGGAATCTCCCCGGGCAAAGAGTTTATCTGGCGGGGTCGACCAGCCCGAGCCCCGAGACGTCCGCGCATCTCGATGAAATAATGAATAACGGCGTCCATATTCACGGTGAGTCAGCCTATACGGCCCGCCCCCTGGTGTGCAGGGGCGCCGTTGGTATTACGGCCTCGCACCTTTTCTTCACCGTGAAGGCGGGCCGGGTAGGTGAGGCTGCGGCGGAATTCTCGAAAATGGCGGGCGAGGGGACGATCACGGCCGTTTTCTCGAACGGCCTGGATGTTTGCAAGGATCTCCCGCCCGCATATCGGAAGCGCGGGGTCGTGAGGGGCCTCGTCAATACGGGAGCGGAGATTGAGAAACCGGGGCAGGTTCACCAGTTCGGCGCGCTGGACGTCACCCTGGCCCCTGGGCCTGGCGCCGCGGAGGACGCTGCCCTCGTGGGACGATTGGCGGAATTATTAGGGCCTCTGGGGATACGTGTTCGCCAAGAACGCGACGGCGAAGAGGCGGAATGGAGGAAGGCGGTGGCCAACGCGGTCATCAACCCCCTGGGAGCCGCTCTCGAGCTCAGAAACGGCGAATTGCTGGATACCCCCTCCGCCGCAGTGCTCGTGGACGCCCTGGCGAAGGAGCTGCAAGCGCTCATCGACGCAGAAGGAATGGCGCTCGACGCTCTCGAGATCGTTCGCGAAACAGCCCGCGCCACGGCCGGGAACAGAAACTCCATGTGGCAGGACTTGATGCGGGGCCGCCGAAGCGAGATCCGCGAAGTGACGGGACGCTTCATCGAGCGCGCGGATGCGCGCGGCGTCTTGTTTTCCGCCCATAAAGCGTTGTATTATCGGATATTGTCTCTAGAACGAGATTCAGTCTCCCAGGATGCGCAGGGTGAAGAGAGCCTTGACACCGAGGGCGGGAATTCGTAAACATAACAGTACGTGCCGGGAGCCGTCGGCCCTGGACACGTTGACGGGAAAAACAGAGCAACGAAATCGGCCTTGTACCAGGCGTTCACCCAGAGAGGGAGCGACCATGAGCACAAAAAGCCTCGCCAAGCTGTATTCCAACGGCAAAACTTCCACCAACGGAAACGGCGCGCCAAAGAAAGCGCGCAAAAAAGTCACCACCGCCACCATTCGTGCGCGCAAGGGCGGGAAGAAGATCACCTCCGTCACCGCGTACGACTACCCCACGGCGAAACTCGTGGACGACGCCGACGTGGACGTCATCCTGGTCGGCGACAGCCTGGGGATGGTGGTTCTGGGGTATCCCGACACGACGAAGGTGACTCTGGACGACATGGTGCACCACACCCGGGCGGTGAGCCGCGCGAATCCAAAGGCGCTGCTCGTAGCCGATCTGCCGTTTCTGAGCTTCGGCGTCAGCGCACGCGATACCATCCTGAACGCGGGCCGCCTCATTCAGGAGGGCTGCGCCGAGGCGGTGAAGCTCGAAGGCGGCGTTCGCATCAGGGACGAAATCCGCGCGGTGGTGGAAAGTCAGATTCCCGTGATGGGGCACGTGGGTCTTACGCCCCAAAGCGTCCACCAGTTCGGCGGCTTCAAGGTGCAGGGAAAAACCGACGAAGCGGCGGATCAGGTGCTGCGCGACGCGGTGGCCGTACAGGAAGGCGGCGCGTTCTCCATCGTGTTGGAAGGCATACCGGCGGCCCTGGGCGCTCGGGTGACGCGCGAGATTGATATTCCCACCATCGGCATCGGCGCGGGTCCCGATTGCGACGGCCAGGTGCTCGTGACCCACGACATGCTGCATCTCTTCCGCGACTTCACGCCGAAATTCGTTAAAGTCTACGCCGATGTCGGGCAAATGACCTCGGAGGCGATTGAGTGCTATTGCCGGGAGGTGCGAGAAGGCTCGTTTCCAGCAGAAGAACATTGTTTCTGATTTCCCTCATCTGGGGCCGGCCTCGGAGGTTTTGATCAGAAGGCGGATTCTCCCGAGAGGAATTTCGCGCCTGTCATTGTCTTGCCCATCAATCATAGAGTTCCGGAAAAGATTAGTGCGCGCCCGAATGCGAACGGTGGCGGCTCGATTTCCCTCGAACCGACATACGGGCGGGTTGCGAACCGTGGGTGAAGCGTCAGTTCCCGAAGGAGCATGGAAAGCGGATTGAAGCCCGAATATCCTGAAAATACGCATGGCGGGGAGGGAGGCCCATGAGAGCGCTGGCGCAGGCCGTAAGGTTCTTGACGGTTTTGCCCTGGCCGGGTGTGCCTCGAGAGCCGGAGGAGGGCGATATGGAGAGCGCCCTCGTGCGTTTTCCCTTCGTCGGCCTCCTCATGGGGGCTATCCTCATCGCTTTGGATTGGGCGCTTGCAAGTTCATTTTCCGTTTCGGTTCGCAGCGCCGCGCTCATCGTAGCTCTCGTCGTTTTGACCCGCGGAATTTCCCTGAGTGGATTGTCGGATTTCGCGGACATGCTGAGGTCTGGTGACCATGCGAGAGAAGGGATCACGGGTTCCATGGGTGTCCCGATCATCATCGGGGCGCTCCTGCTCAAATTCGTCGCTTTAAATGAACTCCACGGATATGAGCGCTATCTTGCGCTCCTGGTGTCGCTCATAATCGCCCGCGCAGCGATGGCGTACCTCATCGCGGCGTCACCATCAGCACAGCGAGCGGGAGATGGCAATCACGAATTCGCTCGGCCATCGAGACCGCGTGAAGGACATATCGCGCTGGGCTGGTCTTTTCTGCTCTGTTTTCTCCTGGCGTGGTTCTGGGGGCTCTTTCTCGCCATCGTGGCCTTTTGCGTTACATGGGGCCTCAGGCGCCTCTTGGACAAATCTGAGAAAGTGGTGAAAGATGCGCCCGGCGCCACGAGCGAAATCGTCGAGATAATGACGCTCGTTCTATATTCTACATAGAAGATATTTCCTGCCTTACCTTCCGTTGTAAATATTCTTCCCACTTTTCCCCACTAAATTTTTAATATAAATTTAATTTCAACATATTAATTATAATAATTTAATGTAATACTTTATATATTTAGATGAAAATTGCTCCTGATAATTTGATTTATTTCTTCGTTTTTTATCGCAGAAATCATTGTTTTTTATAACTTTTTGAAATTTACTTGTTGACAGGCATTTCATCCAGGGGTATAAATGTAAACTTAAGTGGGAAAATATGGGGTAAAGTGGGAGGTGCAGGCGAAATGCTCATCAGTTCCCATACGGTTTCTGTGGATGCGAAAGGTCGGGTCAGCATACCGGCGCGGTTCAGGGAATTTCTGAGCGCCAAGTATGGGGACCAGGTTGTCCTTCTCGGTAAGGACGGTTGCATCTTTGCGTATCCGGTAGAGGAGTGGAAGCGCAGGTTCAGCGAAAGGCTCAGCAAGCTTTCCACCACTACGAAAGAGGTTCGCCGCACTCTCCGAAGACTCTATGGCCGCGCCGAATCGTGCGAGTTCGATCGGCAGGGCAGGATTCTGTTGCCCGCCAAACTGCGTGTGAGTTCTTCCATCGAGAAAGAAGCCGTTATCGTGGGCATCGAGAACAAACTCGAGATCTGGGACAAGGGGAGATGGAATCAGGAAATGGGTGATGTAGACGATGGGACCGCCGATGAACTTCCAGATGAGGATTTGATCGAATTCGAATTCTGATGCGGGCTCAAGGGGGGAGCGAAGGTGTTTGCCGCACTGGAAAAATCCATTTCAAGCGAATACGCCGCAGAGGAATATTTTTGCGGTGAGAACGTGGACATGACGGCATCTCACGTCCCGGTCATGGTTCAGGAGGTATTGCGCTTCCTGGCACCATCTCCGGGCGCTGTGTTCTTAGATACTACCTTGGGCGGAGGGGAACACAGCGACGCGGTTTTGGATGCGGTTCAGCCATCGGGTGTGCTGATCGGCTGTGACCGGGACCGGGATGCCGTAGATATTAGCAAGATGCGCCTGGCGAAATATGGGGGCGCCGCCAGGATTCATCATGCGCATCATGGCGAAATGAAGCGCATCGTTAGGGCGGAGGGGTATGATTCGGTCGACGGCGTTTTGTTCGACCTCGGTCTTTCCTCGATGCAGCTCGACACGCCCGGCCGCGGATTCCGCATGAACGCGCCCGAGCCTTTGGACATGCGAATGGACCAGACGCAGGGGCCGACCGCAGCCGATTTGATCAATCAATTGCCAGAAGAAGAACTCGCCGATCTCATCTATCGATACGGGGAGGAGCGCCACTCCCGCGCCATCGCGCGCGCCATCGGGCGGGCGCGCGCGGATGGTGGCGTGATGCGTTGCGATGAACTCGCATCGCTCATCGCCTCGGTCGCCGCCAGAAGGAGCGGCCGCAGCGGGAGGAGTTGGCGCATTCACCCCGCAACACGTACGTTCCAGGCGCTGCGAATCGCCGTGAACCGCGAGATGGAGACGCTCGAGGATTCTGTGCGCGATGCGGTGGACCTCCTGCGTCCGGGTGGGCGCATCGTCGTCATCAGTTTTCATTCGCTCGAGGACAGAATCGTAAAGAATCTCTTTCGCGAACTCGCTGGCGCCGAGAGTCCGACCCTCGAAATACTGACCCGCAGGGTTGTTCGGCCCGACGAGTCGGAAGTGAGAGAAAACCCGCGCAGCCGCAGCGCGAAACTGCGCGCCGCCGAACGTCTCGAGGATGCGGGAAGATGAAACGCTCGAATAGTCGACGCGGATGGCGAGAATGGCTCAGCGCGCGTTTCTCTGGCAAGGCGCCCGCAGATTCGGGCGTTTCGCTGCTCAAGGCGGGTTTGTGCATTACATTTATCGCTTGCAGCGCCGCCGCTTTGGTATGGCCGCATTTGGAAATGGTGAAGATCGGGTATCGCCTGGCGCACTTGGAAAGTCATAGAGACAAGCTCTTGCAGGACAGGCGTGTCTTGCGAATAGAAGTGGCGGCGCTTCGTCAGCTGGATCGCATCGAATCGATTGCGCGAAAAAAAATGGAAATGGTTTTTCCGGAACCCGGGCAAATAGTGTATGTAAAAGTAGGGCCCGGAAGTATAGAGTAACCATACCTTCCTCCTCCCGCCCATAGCAGGTTAGCCCATGAAGC
>JAPPHK010000063.1 GCA_028820795.1 Nitrospinota bacterium
ATGGATGCGGCGGCGTGGGCTGCAGCGTCATCATGGGTGCGAAAATGTCGCGCGCATCGAAGATCATCGGCGTCGACATCGCCGAGAACAAACTGGACTGGGCCAGGGAATTCGGCGCCACCGACGTCGTCAACGCGTCCGAGACCGACCCGGTGGAGGCCATCAAGGAGCTCACCGGCGGGAACGGCGTCGATTACTCCTTCGAGGCCGTAGGAACGCCGCAGACGCTCCTGCAGGCGATGTGGTCGCGCGACCTGGCGGGCACATGCACGCTCATCGGCGTGCCCGCGCCCGACATGATGATGGAACTGCCCATGCTCCAGTTCTTCGGCCTGGGCGGCGCACTGCGCGTGTCCTGGTACGGGGACTGCCTGCCTTCGAGGGATTTCCCGCTGCTCGCCGACTGGTACGAAAAGGGAGAACTCGACCTCGACCGCATGGTCACGAAGGTCATCGGTCTCGAAGACGTGGAGCCCGCTTTCGAGGCCATGGAGCGCGGCGAAACGCTGCGCTCCGTCATCCGGAACCCGGATTAGGACATATAAACTAGAACATTAAGAAAACCTTGCATCTAATTGTTTATTAATTCTAACCGGGACGACCGATCTAATCATCCAGTGCGTCGGCGAGCGCCTCGGCGATATGAACGGCCTTCTTGCCGACGCCGGTGGCGATTTGCTGCCGGCAGGAGACGCCGTTGGCGATGATCGCCGCGTCTTCATCGCCTTCTCTCAAAGCCGGGAAGAGTTTCGTCTCGCCGATGGCGAGCGAGACGTCGAAGTGTTCCTTCTCGTAGCCGAACGAACCAGCCATCCCGCAGCAGCCCGAAGGAATCTGGGTCACCTCGATATCAGGAATCATGCCCAGCATCCCCAGGGAGGGACCTGTGCCCACCAGCGCCTTCTGGTGGCAATGTCCGTGGAAGAGAGCTTTCCCCTGATCCTGCGACTTGAACTTGAGGTCCAGTTCGCCCTTGTCCCGCAGGCTCTGGAGAAATTCCTCGAGCATGTAGGAATTCTCCGCCAGGCGCCTGGCCGCATCGCCCGCCACGAGGTCGGGGTATTCATCCCGGAACGTGAGGAGACAACTCGGCTCGACGCCGATGATCGGAAGGCCGGCCTCGATGGCGGGGGCCAGCTTCGCGATGTTCTCCTGCGCGAGCTTCTGCCCCTCGCGCAAGAGGCCGTGCGATATCATGGGCCGCCCGCAGCAACCCGTCTCCGCCAGTCCGACCTCGAAGCCCGCCGCCTCCAGCACCTTGACCGCGGCTTTTCCGATCTCGGGGTAATTGAAGTTCGTGAACGTATCGTTCAGAAACAAGACTTTTCCTCGCGCGCCGACCCCGTTTCGTGCGGAAGGCCGGCTCTTGAACCACTCCTCGAAAGTGGGCGTCACGAGGGGAGGGAGCCTCCTTCGCTTGTCTATACCTAAGAACCTGTCCAGAAGGGAGCGCACGAGGCGGTTCCCCAGCGTCCAGTTCACGACCGGCGCCACCGGGGCGCTCAGGCGGTTGATCTGCGCGATGCGCCCCATCATCCGCACGCGCAGGGGCACGCCCTTCTTGTCGTAGTAGGCCTGCAGCACCTCGGCCTTGATCTTCGCCATGTCCACGCTCGAGGGACACTCCGCCTTGCATCCCTTGCATGAGATGCAAAGGTCCATCACCTCATAAAGCCGCTCGCTGCCCAGATCCTCCCCGGGGATTCCGTTCGCGATGACTTCCCGGAGCGCGTTCGCCCGTCCGCGCGTGGAGTGTTCCTCCTCCATCGTCGCCTGGTAGGAGGGGCACATCGTGCCGTCGCGCTTGCGGCACGCGCCCACGCCGTTGCATAGCTCGATTGCGCGCGCGAAGCCGCCGTCGCCCGAGAAATCCATGATGGTCGGGATTTCGGGGGTTTTGTAAGAACCGTCGAAACGCAGGTTTTGGGTGAAGGGGAGGGCGTTCACGATTTTTCCGGGGTTCATCCGGTTCTCCGGGTCGAAGAGCCGCTTCACCTCCACGAACGCCCCATAGAGTTTCTCGCCGAAGAATTTTGGGACCCACTGGCTTCTCGCCAGGCCGTCGCCGTGCTCTCCGCTCATGGCGCCGCCGTATTCGAGTACTAAGTCTGAGACTTCCTCGGCGATGGCGGCCATCTTTTCGATCTCCGCATCCTCTTTGAGGTTGATGAGCGGGCGCAGATGCAGAAGACCCACGCTCGTGTGGCCGTAGTAGGAGGTGGACGTGTCGTGTTTCTTCATGATGGCTTCGAAATGCCGGTAATAATCCAGGAGGTGTTCGGGGGACACCGCGCAATCCTCCACGAAGGCGCAGGGCTTCCAGTCCCCCCGGCGGCCTAGCAGAAAGCCCAGGCCCGCCTTTCGCATGTTCAGACAATCCTGCTTGTGGGCAGGGTCGTCGAGCGGAACGCGCGCGTAGCCGATGTTCTTCGCTTCTAACTCATCGTGGAGGCGTCTGACTTTCTCCCTGGCCTCGTCGTCGTTTTCGGCGAAAAACTCAATCGTCAGGAAAGAGTCCGGATCGCCCACCACGAAACTGTCCATGAGCCGCTGGGCTTCGAGATTCTGCTTGGCGAGTTCGATGATTACCCGGTCGATAATCTCTATCGCCGCCACGTCGTGCGCCAGGATGGTCGTGCTCGCTGCGAGAGCCTCTTCGATGCTGTGGAAATGCACCACCAGGACACCGAGCGCCTTGGGTTTGGGACACACGCGCACTTTGGCCTCCGTCACCACGGCCAGCGTGCCCTCGGCGCCCACCATGAGCTTGGCGAGGTTGAAGGGCTGCGTCTCATTGGCGAGTTCATCCAGGTTGTATCCGCTCACGCGGCGCATGATCTTGGGGTAGCGATCCGCAATCTCCACGCGCTGCTCGTCCACGACCTCCTTGAGCGCCTTGTGCAGCCGGCCCGCGCGCGAATCCTCGCGCATGAGGTCTTCGAGAGACCCTGCATCCAGCGGCCCGAAGGAGAAGGGTTCCCCGTCTGCGAAATAACCGGAGACCTCGATGACGTGATCCACCGTCTTCCCGTAGACGATGGAGCGCGAGCCCGAGGAGTTGTTCCCCAGCATGCCGCCGATGGTGGCGCGGCTGCTCGTGGAAGTGTTGGGGCCGAAGACAAACCCGTTCGGGCTTAAGAAATCGTTGAAATGATCCTGCACCAGCCCCGGCTGGACGCGCGCCCATTCCTCATCGGCGTTCAGTTCAATTACCCGGTTCATGTATTTGGAAAAATCGAGCACCAGGGCTTCGCCCACGGTCTGGCCGGCGAGGCTGGTACCGCCGCCTCGGGGCAGGATGGCAGCGTTGTGCCTTTGGGCGATTCGGAGCGTTTTCTGCACGTCGGCGTTCGTTTTCGGCAATACGACGCCCACGGGTTCTATCTCGTACATGCTCGCGTCGGTGCTGTATATTTTTCGCGTGAACACGTCGAAACGCGCCTCGCCCTCGATGGCTTCGCGCAATTCTTCTTCAAGTGTTACCATAACTTCCATTAGATACCTCGTTGAACTTTAAGGTAAAATAATATTTTTATAAAATGCTTCAATTCTCAAGAACTCAAATTCATCATAGGCTACGTGAGCGAGCGAAACAAGAGAAGTATCCTCCCTTTGCCCCACCATCGCCATGCGCGTTTGCCAAAGAGTGGGGCGGCGCGTTAAGTTTTCGGCCAGACGTTCAAGAGAAGGAGAACAGTCGTGAATTACCACGAAATCGCGCGTCGCGCCCTGGAAGATGAAAAGCCCGGACGAGAAGAGGCGCTCTCCGTCATCAACGCGCCCGATGATGCGATTCTCAGACTTCTCGACGCCGCCTTCTCCGTGCGGCGCACATACTTCGGAAAAAAGGTGCAGATCCACTACCTCATCAACGCAAAGAGCGGGATATGCCCGGAAGATTGCGGCTACTGCTCTCAATCCTCTGTCTCAAGCGCCCAGATCGAGAGATACGAACTCGTGGATGAGGAGCAACTCCTCGAGGGAGCCTCGAGGGCCGAAGCGGCCGGTTCAAAGCGCTATTGCATCGTCATCAGCGCACGGGGGCCGTCGGACTCGGAAATCGAAAGGCTCTGCCGGACCGTCTCGACGATCAAGTCACGACATCGCCTTTCCGTGTGCTGCTCTCTCGGTTTGCTGGAGGCTTCCCAGGCCGTAAGGCTCAGTGAAGCGGGCGTCGACCGCTTCAACCACAACCTCAACACAAGCGCGCGCTACTATCCGCAAATCTGCTCCACCCACACCTATGACGACCGCATGGACACCCTGGGCGCGGCGCGCGGAGCCGGTCTCGAATTGTGCTCGGGCGTCATATTCGGGCAAGGGGAGAGCACCGAGGATATCATCGACGTTTGCGGGGCGCTGAGCGCTCTCGCGCCCGATTCCATACCGGTCAACTTTCTCAATCCGATCGGCGGGACACCGCTCGAGGGAAGGCCGCTGCTCGGGCCGATCACCTGCCTCAAGCTTCTCTGTCTGATGCGCTTTTACAATCCCCGTTCCGAAATCCGCGTTGCCGGAGGAAGGGAAGTCCAGCTGAGAGAATTGCAGCCACTGGCGCTCTACCCGGCCAACTCGATTTTCGTGGACGGCTACCTCACCACGCCCGGCCAGGACTCGGCCGCGGCGCACCGCATGATTCATGACGCGGGATTCGAACTCGACGTCCAAGACCTCGCCGACTCTGTTCTTCCGCAACGATAAACAAACATTTCTTTTTAATTACATATAATTAAATTATTTCATTGAATGTATTACTTTAATATAAGTCCACGCTAATCCCTGAATGGATCCCGCACTTCGGGTCCCGCCATCGCCACACCGATGGGCCTGAGCACGTGCAAAACGCGAAGCGCATCGTCATGGAGTCTCAGCACCTCTTCAAGCCGTTTATAGGCCTGTGGGGCTTCATCCGTATCGGCTCCTCGAAGCACAACTCCCATCCCGGCGATCCACTCGTTCATCTGCTCTCGTGTAATCGCGCCACCCTTGCGAATCAGGCGCCCCTTGCGCCATCTTTTCCTCCCGGCCGCCTTCGTTCTGCTCATCACTCGGCCCGCGCCATGAATCGTGGAGTAGAGGAGAGATTTCGACCCCGGCGTTTCCACACCCTCGGCGATTACGGAAACGTCCCCCATGCTACCGCCGATAAAACATTTCTGGCCAGGCCAGGCCGGCGTGGCGCCTTTGCGTACCACGATACAGCGCTTGCCGTCGTGCTCTTCTTCCCAGGCGAAATTGTGATGGTTGTGCACCTCCCATTCAGATGCTGCTCCCAGGATTTCGAGCACCCGGCCCCCGACATAATCCCTTCCGGCGTAGGCATAGCGTCCCGCCAGCTTCATGGCGGCGAAATAGTCTGCACCCAAAGACGAGGAGAGAGAGAACATTGTGGCACGCGCGTGCATTTCCTCACGGGCAGGGGAGTCATGGAAGCGCCGGTTTTTCGCCAGATTCAAAAACCCGGTGCATGTCTTGTGGCCAAAGCCCCTGGAGCCGAAATGAATCCCGACCCAGAGCGCGTCGTCCGCCTCGTCAACGAATAAATCGACATAGTGGTTGCCCGCGCCAATCGTTCCCAGTTGTGAGCGGGCCAGCGGCTTCAAATCCTCAATCTCGGGCAGCATCTTCCAGGCAGGGTCATCGAACAGCGCATCGTCGAGAGGTTCAGGATTCTTACGGCCCATACCGAATTCCAGGCTCCGGAATATCTCGTCCATGATGTCCGAGATTTCAGAGAGCACGTCCGAGGCCTTCAGATTCGTCTTGATGGCCTTGTTCCCGCAAGCGATGTCATAGCCGACGCCGCTGGGCGAGACTGCGTTCTCATAGGCGATGATACCACCGATGGGCATGGAATAACCCAGATGATGGTCAGCGCACAGTGCACCTGCCTGCGCTTCATCATCGGCGAGACAGCACTCTATTTGGCGAAGAGCGCCTTCGTCCACGGGGTGCCCGCGGACGGTGAGGGGTTTTTCATTGGGAGGAGTCTTCATGACTCAGTCTATCACGCTGGGGAGCTCAAGAAAAAGATGGGGAAAGGAATCGGGATATAATTTTACATAACATATCTTATCATCAGATTCGATGCGCTGAGTTTCCAGAATGTTTTTTATTTTGCGTCTTTCGCGTTGCTCAGCTTCGCACGGATTTCTTCGGTCAGGAATGGGCTTTCTGGGTGTTGTTTGCTTAATTCCTCATAGGTTTTTTGCGCATCGCCCGTGCGGCCAAGTTTTTGCTGACAATCGGCAAGGGAAATATACAAATCTTCAGACGTGAAAAGACTCCCTTTCTCGAGAATCGACTCCCAAACCGGGATGGCTTCGGCACAGGCTCCCTCCAGCATCAAGACGGAGGCGATACCGCGTTTCGCCAACTCCCGGTCGGTTTCTGAAGAAACACTGCTCTTCGCCACAAGTTCATACTGCGCCCGCGCTCCTTGATATTGTTTCCTCTCGCGTAGCAAGGCTGCGAGCTGCAAGCGCGCCAGAAGACCCGGTCGCGAGCGCGGATAATCGTCGGCTACCTTTTGGAATGCGGCTTCCACTGCTTCTCCCTGGCCGTTCAGAGAAGCGATTTTGGCCAAACCATAAGCCAAGGAAGCTTTTTCGCGCGCGCGCTCATCCCACATGCGGTAGCCAACAAAAATAGCCGCCACCAAAATAACGACGCTCAGACCCGCATAGAAAATCTTCTGATTCTCGACGAACCAAAGAACCACTTTTCTTCCATGAGTCTGCAATGCGTCAGGCTGCTGTATTTCTTTCCTGAAAGTCCTGGCCATCTCACTATGATCCTTTAAAATTGAAACTTTATATCAGCGCCACTGGTCCAAACGGAATAGCATCTATCACCTTATTCTCGTCAACATTAAAGACTTGAAACCGCTTCCATCCTTGGAAATGAGCGGGAGGCAAGATATGTGGAATGGGCCAATACGTCAATCGCTACCCCAAAATGCTGATTTCGGAGCTCGATAAACAATTCGGGACGAGTCTCAAGGGGCCCTATCAATAATTCCGAGTATTCCCCTGAGTTCTTTGCGAATCCACGTCAGATCGATGTTTTCCCGCTTTGATTTTTCAAAAGGCAACATAGGAGCAATTTCCGGATTGGCCTCGACGGGCTTTTTCGCCTTGTTAGCTTCGGCTCTCGCCGCTCTTTGCTTTTGAAGCTGTTTCTTGGCTCCGGCTATGGTGAAGTTTTCTTCATAGAGCAATTGTTTGATCGAAAAAACGAGCTCCACGTCTTTACGACGGTATACCCGTTGTCCAGAATCACCTTTCGCCGGTCGGAGCATACGGAATTCGCTCTCCCAGTAGCGCAATACGTGGGGCTTCGTGCCTGTCAACTCCGCCACTTCACCGATCTTGAAGAATAATTTGTCGGGTATTTGCTGATTTCGGGCGGTCTGGGCCATGATCGCCTCCCTATTTTTTCGACCTTCGGCGCACTACGATGGCATCGGAAAACCCAGCCAAGCGGATTTTTTTTCTAAGTGCCAAAGCCTCTCGAAGGCTTGCAAACTTTCCGGTTCGAATTGTGTAAAGCCGCCTTTTCCCCCCACTTTGAACTCGGGAAGAAAGCTCACCACGGAAACCGGAATCCTCAACACGGTCCAAGTGGAGTGCCGCATCTTCTAAGTTTCTAAAACTACCTGAAGCCACTCTCCATTCGTTGTCGGAGCGATACACCCTAGCCCCGATCTTGTCTTGCTTCACCTTGCTCGCCAGAGCCCGGGCATCAGCAAGCTTTGAAAATGAGCCGAGACGCACTTCTGTGATTTGACCGCTATGTAGCTTCGCACGGCTTGTGCTTGCCACCCTAAAAGCGGAAAACCCCTTGTTTCTCAAGCGCTGTGAAAACGAATTCGCACAACGCTCCGTACTGCATGAAGCCACCTGGACGCTATAGTAAAAACTCCGTGGTGTCTTGGGAGCTTTTGTGCCCCCCCGAATACTCGCCTCCGGCTTTCTCTCGACAAGCTGCTTTCTTGGTTCCGTCTTCTCGGGCGGGACTTTTTTCTGGGGCATATGCGTCGCCAGTGTCGTTTCACGCCTCGGCTGCTCCTTACGCCTCGGCTGCTCCTTTAACCTGGATGGGGTTACAGACCTATCAACCCTGGCAGCAGTAGTGAATGGCGTCTTTTCAGTTCGAGTTGGGTGAGTGGTTTTTTTCATATTCGCGACAGCTGCGGACGGCATATTCTTCGCCTGTATTGAAGGCTTGGGTTGTCGCTTCTCCGTCGGCGCAATGGGGGTTAACGGCGCATTAGCCGGCCACGACGGTTTGGGTCGTCCTGTCTGTATATTTCTATCCGGCGCGCCCATGGTTCTTTTTTCAACTTGCGAACCTGTTGTCTGGGAAAACCGCCCAGGAGTGCCGGGAGATTGTTGCGCGCGTTTCGTTGCGCCTCCCATTCGCGCCAAGCGCATCTTTCTTTGCTGTTCTTGCTTCAAGCGGGCGCTTTTGAGTTGCGCCTCTTTTTTCACTTTGGGCAGCCACCAAAACTGGTAACCGGCCCAAGCCACTCCTCCCAGCATAACGCATACGAAAAGGATGACCATCAAGACGTCGACGAAGCCACCTCTGCGCCGCTCATAGCTTCCACCGTCGTCTCCGAAATTTCCCTCTGAATCGTCTTCTCTTTCCTCATCATCATCTTCCAGAAGATTCACCCCTTTTCTCGCCATGTCAGGAACCCTCTATATGCGAAATTACTCACTCTCACGGGCGGCAGCCGCTTCAGATATGATTTTTTCAGAAATCTGCCCCGGCACTTCCTCGTAATGAGAAAATTCCACAGAGAAATCACCCCGATCTGCGGTTAGCGATCGAAGCGCGGGCGCATAGTTCAACACCTCCGCCATGGGAACTTGAGACTTGATTACCTGTTTGCCGCCAACGCCAGGATCCATACCAAGCACCCTTCCCCGGCGTGAATTCATGTCGCCGATGATGTCACCCATATATTCTTCTGGAACGACGATTTGCATGTTCATTATAGGCTCTAGAAGAGTTGGCCTGCATTCCTGAACGCCTTTCTTGAATCCAAGAGACCCGGCAATTTTGAACGCCATTTCGGAGCTGTCGACGTTATGAAAACTGCCGTCATAAAGCGTGATTTTCAAATCCGTCACGGGATATCCCGCCAGAGTTCCAGAGTCCATTGCCTCCACAATACCCTTCTCGACGGCCGGAATGAATGTTTTGGGAATGGCCCCACCCACAATCTTGTCCACGAATTCGAACCCGCCTCCGCGTTGAAGCGGTTCAATCTCAAGCCATGTATCTCCAAACTGACCGCGTCCACCGGTTTGTTTTTTGTAGCGGCCCTGAACCTTGGTTCTGCCTTTAATCGTTTCCTTGTAGGGCACACGCGGAGTCTGCATCTCCACTTCCACACCATATTTACGCTTGATACGTTCGACGATTACCTCAATGTGTAAAACGCCCAGACCCGAAAGAAGCATCTCTTTTGTTTGGGGATCTCGGCTAATGGTGAGTGCGGGGTCTTCATCCCGCAAACGCGCGAGGGCCGTACTGAGTTTTTCCTCATCACCCTTGCTCTTGGGCGCCACGGCATAGGAAATGACGGGCAACGGGAAGTTGATGGGCTCGAACACAACGGCGCCGGCTTCCCCGCAAAGCGTATCCCCCGTTTTTGTGGTTTTCAGTTTCGCGAGCGCAGCAATATCTCCTGGCACAAGTCTATCGGACACAGGAGATTGCCCTTTCCCCTGAATGAAGAGCAAAGAACCGATTCTCTCTTTCTCCGATTGCGTGGTATTGATTACGCCGGTGTCGGAAGAAACTTCACCCGAGACCACCCGTAAATAATTCAACTTGCCAGCGAAAGCGTCCACAACCGTTTTGAACACCAGGGCGCGGAAAGGCTCGACTGAATCCGCTTTGATGATCACCTCTTCGCCGTTCGAGTTTTTTGCTTTGAATTCATGCGCCGAAGGCGTGGCGCCGAACTGTTCAATCGCTTGGAGTAAAAGGTCCGTCCCTACGTTTTTCAAACCACAGCCACACAAAACCGGCGTGAATGAACCTTCCTGAATCCCCTGCCGTAACCCTTGGACGATCTCATCCGGCGAGAGGTCTTCTCCCTCCAGATATTTCTCGAGCACTTCCTCGTTCGCTTCCGCCGCAAACTCGATGAGCTGCCCGCGGTACTCTTCATATGTATCGACAAGCTCCGCCGGTATTTCGCTCTCCTCACCCTTTCCATTGCCCTCCACCTCGTAGGTGTAAGCTTTCCCCGATATGAGATCGACGACACCATTAAACCCAGCACCCGGATTCATGGGCAACTGCAACACCACGAGACGTTTGTTGACCGTTTTTACCGCGTATTCCATCGCACGGCTCAAATCGGCTTGTTCATGATCCATCTGATTCAAATATATGAATGTGCACAAGCCTTCTTCCTCGGCCCAGCCCAGCACTTTTTCAGTAATCACCTTCGGCTCTGAATGAGCATTCAGAACAACGACGGCATTGTCACTTGAGCGAATAGCTGCAACGGTGTCCGATATAAAATTTGAATATCCTGGAGTGTCGAGAAGATTTAGTCGATGCCTGTTCCAATTGGCGTAGGCTACCGCCCCCAAGATGGAGGAGTTCCTTTTCACCTCTTCGGGCTCGGAGTCGAGTATCGTATTACCCGCATCAACCTTGCCTTGTCTGTCCGTGCTTCCGGCCGTGAAGAGGCAAGCTTCCACGAGAGAAGTTTTTCCATATCCCCCCTCTCCTACAAAAGCAATGTTCCGGATTTTGTCTGTTTCGTGCGTCGCCATCTACCTCAACTCCTCTGATATCAGTCCTTTGGCAACATGACGCTTAGAAATTATCTCGTGCCCGACTCTCTGTATTGAAACCAAAAACAAGTATACTCGAAATCGTGCCACTCAAAGTTCGCTTTGTCAATCAGAATGAATTACTTGCGGGGTATCATTAAAGCTGGGCATGAACTATGAAATTGTATGTTTACTCCAAACTACCGAAATTTCTTAATGTTATCGTTTTGCTTTTCTGCTTCGTTTTCGCGGGGCGCTCGTTCCTCTTTGACGGAAGCTAACCCTGAGCGGCGTCCCCTCGAAATCAAATCGCTCTCTTAATCTGTTTTCCACATACCTCCCATATTGCTCTACGGGGATTTGACTTGCGAGACTAGCAAAAAGAATAAAATGAGGCGGAGAAATGCCGCTTTGCGTAGCGTAAAACACTTTTGGACGTCGTCCTCCCGAAACGGTAGGCGGAGGGTGCGCATGAACGATTTCTGCTATCGCCCGATTTAATTGTCCGGTGGGAACACGCCTGACGTGAGATTCAAAAATCTTTTCCACTACATCGAAAACGCGCTCGCATCGCTGACCCGTCAGAGCGGATACCGAGATAACAGGCGCGAAATGAACGTGGACCAGCTTATCCTTAATATCAAGTACTTTCTCATCGAACGTCTTGCTCTCCTTCACGAGAAGATCCCATTTATTCAATAAAATCGCGCAGGCACGGCCGGATTCCTTAATGTGGCGAGCTATTTGCGCATCCATCGCTTTTGGACCTTCGGTCGCATCGATGAGAAGCAATGCTATCTGAGCGCGCTCAATGCTACGATAAGCCAAAATCATGCTAACCGCTTCCACTTGGCGTTTGCCGATCTTCCCTCTTCTCCTGATGCCGGCCGTATCCACGAAACGGTAGGGTTTTCCCTCTCGCACACATAGGGAATCCACCGGGTCTCGGGTCGTGCCCGGTACGGGGCTAACCAGGGTTCGTTCGCTCCCCAGAATTTGATTCACGAAAGAGGATTTTCCCACATTCGGACGACCAACGACGGCAATTCGCCGCTCATTCACATCCTGGGACTTCACGGTTTTTATTTCATTCGAAGCGCTGCGAATCGCTTCACCCATTACCTCGGATATTCCTGATCCATGCTCAGCCGAAATGGGCCAAACGTCCCCGAGACCCAGTTGGTAAAAATCCCATTCCGTCTCTCGTGCGCGCCTGGAATCTGATTTGTTCATGATGAGCAATACCGGCTTCTTCGAAACGCGGAGTCTTTGCGCGATTTCATGATCTCCAGGAAGAAGACCCTCGATTCCATCGACAAGAAACAAAACCACATCACTTTCTTCGACCGCGGCTACCGTCTGTTCCTGAATTTTCGATGAAAAATGATCGGCTTCCGATGCAGCAATGCCACCCGTATCAACAGCAAGAAATTTACTGCCTTCCCATTCCCCCTCGCCGTAGCGCCTGTCCCGTGTCACTCCCGGTTCCGACTGAACAATGGCGTCTCTTCTACCGATGAGTCGATTGAAGAACGTAGATTTTCCCACATTCGGACGACCTACGATTACGAAAACAGGAGAAGGCATGGAGGTGCTTCCAGATAAATACGAGATTTAGAGTCTCAGGGCACTATTTCCGGCTTTTTCTGTAGCCGGCGCCTACAAACTGCATGATACCTCTTGCAATTCCTTCTGCAAGCGCTTGACGATATTTGGGACTGTTCATCCGCCGCGCTTCCCGCCGATTCGAGATGAACGCGACCTCGACCAAAATGCTCGGCATCTGGGCGCCAAGCAGTACGTAGAACGGCCCACGTTTCACGCCCAGATTGCGAACGCCGCGATAGCTGGGCCTCAGGCGAGAGAGCATGGCTTGCTGAACCCGCTGTGCTAACTGCTGAGACTCTGCAACTTTCGACCTCAATCCCAGGTCGTTCAATATCTTTTGTAAATCGGTCATGCGCGCAATCGTCGTCCCGCTTTCCCTAGCCGCCAACTTGAGTGCCCTGCGGGATGAGGCTTCACTTAGAAGATAGGTTTCGATTCCGTGGACGCGCCTAGACCTCGCGCTGTTCGCATGAATCGAGACGAAAATATCCGCATCGTACTCATTGGCGAACGTAGTCCTGTCGGATAGTGAAATGTATCTGTCGGTAGTCCGGGTGAGATAGACCCGATTTCCGGGCAAGACGCGCCTCAGAACCCGCCTGGTTCTAAGAGCGATGTCGAGAGCGACTCGCTTTTCTCGTAAGCCGGCAATACCGACCGCGCCAGGATCTTTTCCTCCATGTCCGGGGTCCAAAACGATTCTGCCGAGGCCTTGGCGAAATTTTTGAGCCAAATTCATCTCGCGCCGCGTCAGCTTTTTACGACGCGGAGGTGCCCTGAGCGCGCGAGCTGATTTGTCGGACTCCGGACGCTTGCGTCCTTCCCCGCTGAAAGGTTTCGAGATGCCCGTTCTTTTGGCCCATACGTCAACCACGATGCGTTGCGGACTCGGGAGGGTGAAAACCCGGTATTTCACGTCATTTTTTTTTGAGATATCAATCACGAGGCGAAGACTATTCTGGTGTTGCTTGCCGAACCTGAGCCGGGAAACGATGCTTGTTCGCGGGGAAAATTTGGGAATTTGAGTTCGCTTTAGGAGACGCCCGCGAGGAATATCAAGGAAGATTCGTGTGGGCTTCTTCAAAACGCCAGATTTGAAATCGAACGTTTCGCGATTCAAAATGAGGACTACCCGCGCATACCCCGGGGTGGAGAATTCTCGAATCCCGAGAATGCTTGTGCTGGATTTCCGTGCGCCAAGAGCGCTTTCCCCGCTTAGCAGCAAAAAGACAAGAAATAAACTGAGGATGAGAGAAAAATTCTCCAGCAGTCGATTGATCCTGCTTCTACTGTAAAACGAGGCTAACAAATTTCCAGCCACAGGAACTTCTCCCGCAGCGGGCGGCGTGTCAGATGCGGAGAAACTCTAAGTTCCCTGTTGCCAACTCTTCAAGTACTTCTCCTGCTCATCGGTGAGCGTATCAATCTCCACACCCATACTT
>JAPPHK010000278.1:0-7115 GCA_028820795.1 Nitrospinota bacterium
GGAAACTCTCTCTCATCGCAATAGTGAGGTGCAGTATGAAGCATAGTACCGGCGCCAGGCGTAGCGGCCTGTGCGGGTGGCCCAGTCGAAGCGGTCGCCGTCCCCTTCGGGGAGCTCGTAGCCGGTGAAAGCGGAACAATCCCCCTGGAACGCCCGCCACACTGCGCCCGCGAGCGCCGTGAGAAAGGTCCAGAGCACGGCCCAGAACCAGACGGTGAACAAAAGGTGGGCGCCGCTCCCGCTCACGAGGACGTACAGGGTGAAGAGGAGCGCGAGGGCGGGTCCGCCGAGGACGATTGCCTGCGCTCGACAGGATGGGTTTCGTTTCGTCATGGGTCATGCCTCCCGGGTTGCGAGTCGATGGACAGCGGGCGCGTACTCCCTCTCCGTTCCGCTCCCGCGCTCTACGCTCCGCCCTCCTCGGCCTCGCATCCGGCGCATCGCACAACTCAGGCGCTGAACACGACATCGAACATGAAACCCTGAAAGGGAGAATTCCATGACCTTCGGAAACGCCACCCTGCGAGGCGGCCAGACGCTGCTCCACGACGCCCGCATGTGGGGCCAGCTCGCCCGCTGGGGGATTCTGGGACTCGTACTGAGCATCGTCCTGACCCCTGCGGTCAGCCTCTTCACGACGACGAGCGCGCATGAGTGGCGCGTGATTGGCCTGGGCACACTCGCCGAGTTCAAGCTCGGCCTGAAATACGACCCTGATTCGCTCCAAGCGTACGAATGGCGCGCGGGTGAGCGGACGATCGAGCGAATAGCCGTGATCGCGGCGGACCCCAGGGTTGAGGGTATCAGGAAGCGCATGCTCGATACCCTCTACGAAAAGGCATGGCTGGGCCTCTGGATCGGGTTGAGCGGCGTGGCCCTGTTCGCGCTCATCTTCTGGTTCCTGGGCCGGCGCATGGCGAGGGCGCATAGGGTGCGCGGCGCCGAGATGACCTCGGCCCAGGCGCTTGGGAGGCGCGTTACGCCTCTTTTCTCCCGCCTGGGGGGAACATTCTTCCCTGCAGCGCGCAAGTCCAAACCCCGCATCGCGGGCGTCCCCTGGCCCGAGCGCGCCGAGACGCAGCACACCATCGTCTCGGGCACCACGGGTTCGGGCAAGACCGTCCTGATCTCGGACCTTGTCGCGCAGATAAGGGAGCGGGGGGAGCGCTGCATCCTCTACGACAAGATGGGAAGCTACACGCGTGCGTTCTTCGACCCCGCCCGGGACGTGCTGATGAATCCACTCGACGCCCGGGCGCCGCGGTGGTCTCCTTTCTTCGAGGCCAGGACGCCCAGGGACTTCGACACGATGGCCGCCGCCCTGATCCCCCAGCAGAAGGACACGGTGGACCCCTTCTGGGTCACGGCCGCCCGGCAGCTGTTCGCGAACGGCGCGGGCGTCCTCTGGAAGCGCGGTGTCACTAAAAACAGCGTACTGGTCGAGCACCTGCTGAAGACCGAGCTCACCTCCCTGGCCGAAGCCATGGAGGGCACGGTGGCGCAGTCCATCGTGGACCCCGAAAACCCCAAGACCGCGCTCTCGGTGCGGGCCATGCTGACCGCTTACCTGGGCGCGCTGGAATGCCTGCCCGACTCAGGGAAGCCGTTCTCGATCCGGGAGTGGGTGGAGCGCGAGGACGAGACCGGCTTCCTGTTCCTGACCTCGCGCGGGGACCAGCACGCGAGCCTGAGAGGCCTCATCTCGACCTGGCTCGAAATCGCGGTGAACGCGCTCCTCTCCCTCGGCCGGGACGACGCGCGCCGGGTCTGGGTGGTGCTCGACGAGCTTCCCACCCTCCACCAGGTGCCGAGCCTGCAGCCCGGCCTCGCCGAGTCCCGCCAGTTCGGTGGGTGCTTCGTGCTGGGGATCCAGGTGTTCTCCGCCCTGCGCGATTTGTATGGGCGAAACGGTGCTGAGACCGTATCGGGCCTGTGCGGCACCCGGGTGGTGCTGGCCGCGCCCGACCAGGAGACGGCGCGCTGGTCGGCCGAGAGCCTCGGGCGCGGCGAGGTCACCGAATACGCGGAGGGGCTCAGCTACGGCGCGAGCGCTATGAGGGACGGCGTCTCGCTCACACAGCGCCGCGAGATGCGCCCCCTGGCGCTGCCGTCCGAGATCATGCGCCTGGAAAACCTCAACGGCTACCTCAAGTTCCCCGGTCCCTGGCCCGTGGCCCGGATCCGGCTCGACTACGTCGAAAGGCCGAAGACCGCGGAGAGCTTCGTCCCGAGAGAGGGCGCGACGCTCGCCGATAAGGCGGAAGACGCCGAGGTTGGGCCGCAAGAACCCTTGGTCGGTTCTCCGGGTGATGAGGCTCGCGCGTCCGGCGATCATGTGCCCGGCGAGAGCGATGTCGCTGTACCCAGGGAACCGCAGCCGGAAAACCTGAGGAGCTACTGATATGGTCGCATCCATCGGCGCCCTCGTCGCGCCCGCGCAGTGCGTCGCCTACTTCGAGCGCGACGACTACTACGCGAAGGAAGACCCGAACCACCGGGAGTCGAGCATCTGGCGCGGCAGGGGCGCTGAGGACCTGGGACTCACGGGTCCGGTCGACCCCGATACCCTCCGCTCCGTGCTCGAGGGCGTGGTGCCGGACGGCTCGGGGCGCCGGCTCGGGCGCCCGGGCAAGGACGGGTCGTTCCACCACCGTCCCGGCCGCGACCTCACCCTCTCGGCGCCCAAGTCCGTGTCCTTGCTCGCGTACCTGGGCGGCGACGGACGGGCGATCTGGGCCCACGAGGTGGCCGTGAAGCGCACCCTCGACTGGGTGGAGCGCAACGCCGCCGAGACCAGGATGAGCGAGCCCGGGACCGGGCGCATGGTCCGCGTGGGGGACCAGAAGTGCGTCATCGCAACCTTCAGGCACGACACCTCGCGCAACATGGACCCCCTGCTCCACACGCACGCAGTTGTAGCCAACATGGTCCGGGGGACGGACGGCAAGTGGAGGACCATGTCGAACGAGAAGCTCTACGCGAACAAGATGCTGATCGGCGCCCTCTACCGGACCGAACTCGCCCGGGGCCTCGAAGGGTTCGGCTACCGGGTCGAGAAGACCCACGCGGACGGGCGCTTCGAGATCGCGGGCGTCCCGCGCGAGGTGATCGAGGCGTTCTCGACCCGGCGGGCGGAGATCGAGAAGGCGATGGAAGAACGCGGCCTGGGCGAGACGGCGGGAAACCAGCGCGCCGCCCAGCGGGTCACGCTCATGACGAGGGACCCCAAGCGCGAGTCCGGCAAGTCGGCGGTCATGGCCGTATGGGAGAAGCAGGCGAAGGAGCTGGGCTTCGACGCCGCCGCCCTCAAGGCGGAAGCGAAAACGAGAAGCGCTCCGGCCAAAGAAGCGGAACCCGCCCGGGAGGCCATGGTGTGGGCCGTGGCGCACCTGGCGGAACGGGAGGCCGTCTTCGACCGCGCGGCCCTGCTCGCCGGCGCGCTCGCCTGGCGGCCCGGCGCGGTGTCGATGGCGGGCGCGGAGCGCGAGGTGGCGAGACTCGAAAAAACCGGCGTCCTGCACGCGGCGGATTTGCCAGGAAACAGGGACATGCTCACGACGGAGAAGGCCGTCGCCGAGGAGCGCGAGACAATCGCCCTCGTGGAGACAGGACGCGGACGGGGCGCCCCCGCCATGCGCGGCCACGCCGTGGACAAGGCGCTCAGAAACGGCCCGCTGACCCACGGCCAGCGCGAGGCCGTCAAGCTCATCCTCACGGACTCCGACCGCGTCGTCGGCGTGCAGGGTTACGCCGGCACCGGCAAGACGAAGATGCTCAAGCGCGCCCGAGCGCTCCTCAATAAGCACGGCTACGACGTGAAGGGCCTGGCGCCCTCGGCCTCGGCCGCGCGAACCCTCGAAGCGGCAGCGGGGATCCAGAGCCAGACGCTCCAGCGCTTCCTCGCTCGAAACGCAGGGGTCGCCGATGGCCGCCTCACGAGAGGGGGCGAGAAAAAGATGCGCGCCGCCTACGGGAAGACCGCCCTCGTCGTGGACGAGGGATCCATGGCTTCCACGCGCGAGATGCGCGAACTGCTCCGCATCTCGGAGGTCCTGCGCCTGCCCCGGGTCGTGCTCGTCGGCGATGCGAAACAGCTCGACGCCGTAGACGCCGGCAAGCCATTCGCGCAGCTCCAGGCCGCAGGAATGAAGACGGCCGTGATGGAGGAGATCATGCGCCAGCGCGACCAGGACCTCAAGGCCGCCGTCGAGGCCACCCTCGCGGGCGACGTCAGGCGCGCCTTCGAGAAGCTCGGCTCGAACGTGGCCGAAGTGAAGCCGGACAACCTCGCGGGCGCCGCCGCCGCGCGCTGGCTGGCGCTCCCGCCCGAGGCGCGCGCGAACGCGGGGCTCATGGCGCCGAGCCATAAGATTCGCGAGAAGATCAACGCCATCGTCCGCGAGCGCCTGGTCAGGGACGGCGTCGTCCACGGCCCGGCCTTCCTCACGGAACGCCTCGTCTCGCGCGGCTACACGAACCCCCAGAAATCGCTCGCCGCGAACTATTCGCCCGGCGACGTGGTGGCCTTCCACCGCCCCTACAAACGCATCGGCGTCGCGAAAGGGGACGAGCTGCGCGTAACGGGAGTGGATCACGCGGACGGCGTGGTGAGGCTCGAAGGGGACGACGGGCGAGTGGTCCGCTGGGAGCCCGGCCGTCTGGCGGCGCGTACAGGCGGTGTCGAGGTCTACAAGGTCGAGCATATGGAATTGCGCCAGGGCGACAAGGTCCGCTGGACCCGGAACGACGCGGACCTCGGCCTCATGAACAGCCAGGCCGCCGAGGTTTTGAGCGTCAGGGACAAGCGCGTCACCTTCCGCATCGAGGACGGGCGCGTCCTCGACATGACGGCCGCCGATTCCCAGCTTCGCCACGTCGACCGCGCCTGGGCCTCGACGGTGCACGCCTTCCAGGGCCGGACGGTCGATACCGTCATCGCGGCGATGGAGGCCAACCACCCCGACCTCACCAACCAGAAGACGCTCTACGTCGAGATCAGCCGCGCCCGAGACCGGGCGGAACTCGTGACGGACGACGCGAGAGCGCTGCGCGAGCGGTTGGAAACCGCGACGGGGGAGCGGATCGCGGCCCTCGAGGCGTTCGGCGACAAGCCACGGGACGCGGAGAGGACGAACGAGGCGACCCAGGCGATGGAGAGGCGGACGCCGGTGGTGGAGAGGACGCGTTTCGATCGCCTGATCGAAATATAGGAAAACCGCACCCAGCATCGAACGGATTTCCCGGTAGTTGCACCCGGCGCAAGCAGACGGCTGAATCTTGATTTTGTAAATTACAATTGTAATATACAAATCATTACAGTCACGGAGTGTGCAATCATGAATTTCACGATCCCGCAGCTGGCCCGTGCCGTGAACAAGAGCGAAGCCTAAATTCGTCAGCATATCTTCCGCAAACACCTAGCTGTGCAGAGGGACGGACGCAAGATATCCGTGGCACACGACGGGGCGGCGTGATGGGCGCGAGAGCGTCAACTTCCCTTCGTTTCGCCAGTCAATACTTGGGTACCAGCAATGACCTCGAAGAAACGGATCGCTCGGATGACGGTACTGACGCAGCATCGCCCGGGGGAGCAGCACTGCAACTTGTTCACGCTTGTACGTCACCGACGGCAGGATTCTCTGGGCCCTTGGGCGAGCGAACCGAGCAAGATCTGGGCCAGAGAGGATCTCGGAAAAGGGCTTCGGTTGTTTTCTCTCGACGCATCTTTGGAGCACTGCCAGGCATTGGTCGATCATATCGTGGAATCGGCGACGCTCGCGATCGACGGTATTCAGATCGACTACGCCTTGGAATCCACCCCCCGCCGACACTGGGCCTACCGCGATTACCGCGGGCTCGCCGACGCTTCAATGCCCAGCCCGTTCACACACCACAGTGCAGAACTTATTGAGTACCGGAGCCTTGCGCTGGAGCCTCACAAACACTGGCTGGACATGCTTGATTCACATCGTGGCCAAGCGCCGCTTCAACTCTCCCGTCTGGGCTTTCAACTCGACCGCCTCACGGACCGGGTCGGTAACCTAATGATCGCTGGTGCCGAGGATGCAATAGCCTCCGAGTTGGTAGCGCAGCACGACCGAACGCTGAGGCTTCTCATCGACGCCGACGAACTTCTGCCCGGCGCTTATCGCGCCACCGTCTGGGCCAGTCATGGCGGCGACGAAGTGCTACGGCGCGAAATCCCCGTTACGCAGGCCCAGACGGCGATCGAACTCGCATCCGATGTCGATCACATCGGCTTTGCGATGTTCCGGACCGATGACGGACAGTGCATCGACCTGATGGAGGCATACTTGATCATGGGGATCGGTGGCCAGATAAAGGTCGATTCCGGCCCGACGCTGCAATTTCATGACCGGCGAGGCCATTTGATCCACGAGGTCAACCCGGCTGGTACCATCTCCAGGTTCCATGTCCACTACGACGCCGAAAGCGTAGAGCTTGACAAGGGAATTCGGCAACGATGGCTCGATCGTCGAGTTCGCGAACGAGAAGCTGCCGCGCGCAGGGAAGGCAATTTCGAGCGCTTCCAGCCTGCCGCTTTCGATGACGCCGCCCGGTACATTGTCGGCCTACTGCGCCAGGAGTGCGATCAAAAGACACCGGTCTATCTCGCCGATCCCTATTTCGTAACCGAGTTAGCAAACAACGCAGGAACGAACCTGAACCTCAAAAAGCTATGTCTCGACATCTTCGCAGCCACCGCCAGTACACCGTTGCGGATCCTGTGCGCAAAGAAAAAGGAACAGCAAGTCGAACCGCCGCCATGGTGGTCCGCACTTCCCAAACAGTTAACAGCCCATGTCAGCGTTCGAGCGTTCCTCAGCAGAGACGGGAAGGCGGCCGGGTTCCACGATCGTTATCTGATCACTGCCCGGCGCGAGATCGTCATCACCCACTCAATCAACGGCTGGCACAAGGACGGAGTCACCTTCGCGAGCCTCCCATACGACGTGTACCGCGCCGAAGCGGAACGGCTATGGTCCATGGGTGTCGGGTCCGCAACTGCGGACCTTCTCGTTGCGGCTATCGACGGAGTTACCAGGTAAAAAATCCGCGCCCATGCCAGACGCACGCAGCCAAAGCCGATATAT
>JAPPHK010000278.1:7125-13805 GCA_028820795.1 Nitrospinota bacterium
GACCTTCTCGTTCGGGAGATCGGCTGATGACCCTGGAAATCATGCCGGAACCTTTCCTGCCTGACGAAGCGAAAGCCGTTATCTGGCGGATCTTCGGCGCAGGTGAATCGCCAATGACCCGGCGCTCGTCTTACGAACTGATAGCGCCGATTATCAGAAAGTATGTTCTGTCAACCGATTCGGATCGATCCATCGCCGCGATAAGAGGATGGTTCGAGTCTCATGGAGATCGACGATGGCTCAAGTCCGACATGCATGAACCGGTTGCCACCATGATTCTGGAAGGGATTGGGAACACGCGCGAGAAAACGGCAATCTGGGCTGTCGGCTCGATCGATGCCGATGTGTCGACGCGAGTCATTCGTTCCCTCTGGCCCCGCGAGCAAATTGACTCGTTTGTCGAGAGCGCGCTCAAAATCCTGGAGAAGCTTTGCGGAAGCGACTACGTTCTGGGCGCCTCCCATCTTGAAATATCCCATTCCGCCGACGCCAGGATCAAAAAAGATGCCGTTGAACGCGAAGGAAAGCTGGAGACCTTCCGGCAGCTCGACAGCCATGGTTTCGATCTCGTCCACCTAGCACTGCACTCCGCGACCGGCAATCTGCTCGCACTCATTGTCGAACTGCGGCCCGAACAGTTTGAATCCCTGATCGAAAGGCTCGATCATCCGGTGATGCAGGTGCGGGCCGCACACCACATGATCGCCGCCTCCCGTCATTCTGACTATCGTGCGACCCTGCGATGGATTGCCCATGGGGCATGTGATGCCCTGATTGCGCTAGGGATCCTGCACACGCTTAACACCGTCAACAGATTGGACGACGAAATCCAGCTTGCCGATCAAGCGGATGGGGATCGATACATCGGGAGCTCTGAACTCCGTCCTCCGCAGGAAGACCTCGATACCGCTGCCAGTCTCCTCGACGGCTTGGTCGACCAACTCGCCGTCATCGATTCCCCGGCGTGCGCACGATGGATCGGCGAACTGCTCAGCGTCGCCCCTTACGTGCTGCATCAACGGGGCGGCGATGAAATACCAAGCCGAATCTCACAACTCGAGAAAGCGTGTACGGCATTGTGCATGCGCCTCGTTCGCGATTCATGGTCCGCCGAACTGCTTGCCGAACTGAGCGCCGGATTGCGCCATACCCCACGCATGACCTGGACCCGCCACATGGCTGCGATTGCCTGGGAGATACGCGATGTGGAGCCTGTGCGGGCAACCGAAATTTCCAGAGCCACATTCGATGAACACGAGCGGCAGATTGCAGCGGAGTTCGAACGCAACCACGTGTTCCTGAACTGGAACGACTGGCACCATCGCAAGTGGTTCCGCGGTCTCGGCATCGCCCTTGTCATGTCCCATGAGGAAATCGACTTGCTGGACTGGGTCCGGGCGAAGTGTCAAACACTGCCGTTGAGCGCGTGGGATGCCGAGGAGGATTACGCCTCATTCCACACTGCCCAACGCGCTGCGCTACATTGGTTCCTCATCGCCTTCCAGGCAATACCGGTACTGAGAGAGCTCGGACGCCCTGCCGACCCTGCCACGGTCCGTGCGCTCTCCGAGGCCCTTTGGGCCCATTTCCGTTTTTCTGGAAGGTACGTTTATGGCCACGCCGACGCGTCGATCGTGGCTGAGCATGCGGCCCGCTATGCAGTTGAATACGGCGCAACGGGTGGCGCATGGTTGTTGCAGCAAGCACACGATCCCGGGCTCGGGCCGCGTGCCTTATGGGCGCTGATCGACCAGCGAGCACAAAAGAAGGCCCGCGAAGGAGATGCGGAAGCAAAAGAGGATAAAATGATCGCGGCCGAGTTCGTCCGCATTGTCTCAAACCGTTTCGGCGACGGAAGGCAATTCGATCTGGAATCTCTGCTGTACTGGGGTTTGCTATGGCTCTTGCTCGGCTCGGTCGATGAGGCCGAGCGGACAGCAATGGCGATAGTTGCGTTCCCATTGCGGGCGAATGACCGTGCCTACAAGATTCTGGCACTGAAATTACTCGCCCTGGTTGCTGGAACAAGGGAGATCACCCCTGTGCTGGAGAACACTCCCGCGTTGCTTTACCGCGAGCTATGGCCCGGCTACACACCTCGTGAAGAACAGGCGGATCGCCAGCAGATCGACGAGATGCTCGAACAATCGCTATCCCGCATTCTCTGAGCGACAATTTCGGAATCTCGGGATTCGGGGAATGGCCGACAAGTCGGGACATGTCGCGCTGGAGTTGAATTGAATCCGGTTGCGCTGCGATTACGGATTGTGGAAAGAGCATTTTGTTAAAGGCTATTGAGACACGTGGAAATATATGATGAATACGGAATGACAAGTCTGTTTTTAGGCTGATAATAAGCGATGATATGAAACGGAAGTCTTGTTCAGGTTGACGGGCAGCATCAACGGTATGTTGTGCGCAGGAGAGGGTCTGCCAACGATCCCTCAATAAAGGGACGGGGAGAGGCAAAGCATGAGCAAACATCGTAAGCCTGCAAGCCGTGCCACCTTGCTAAAGGCAAGCCAAGAGAGGGAAAAAGGAGGCGGACTGACACTCGCAGGCGCACAACTTATGGGGAGAGGCTTAAATCCGGGTGCGTCGGAGTTTCTGGTTCGGGACATCGTTGCGTACAACGCGACTAGAATCTTCCATGCTCCGCTCGTATGGCCAGACGGAAACGCCAGCTCGTGGGAGCGCATACAAGGCTCGACATCCGAGTACTCCGGAACACTGACGGGCAATATCAAAAATTACCTTAAGAATGGGAGCGAGCAAAAGCAGTTCGCCAAGGACCCCAGTCTCCGAGAGACCGTTGCAGGCGTGGAAAAGCGCAATGGAAGCAATGCGACTTATCTAGTGGTCGAGGAACAAGGGCCGATTAGCGACTGCAGGATGGAACGAGGCGAATGCTGGCAAGGACCTAAAGGGGGCCGTGACGGAGTCGTAATATTCAAGACTAGCCAGGGCGAATGGCCGCAATTCAGTGAGAGAGTGGAACGTGATACCGCGTTACTGGCGGCTATGCGGACGATGACGAAGGCTCGTCACCCATTCGAACTCCATGCGAGAAGTATTCTCTATATCACGGACCGAGGGGAGCCGGCGCATCCTTTTGGAATGGAAATGAACATAAGTTACGGAGGAGCGAGGGTGATTTCGCCGGTGCCGGACGCTGCAGTGGCGAAGTGGACTAGCGAGATGGGAGACAGAGCCGAGCGACTGCAACAGGCCTGTGTCGATCCGGCGATCAACGAATTATTGAACGCGATTCGGCTGGACAAAGCGAAAGACGAAGAATATTTCCGGCTTTGGTACCTGCGGCTGTGGCAAGCCTTGGTGGACGTAGGCCTATATTGCAAGATCCAGGCGGTGAGAGATCACCTGAAAGCGCTAAAGCCGCAACAACGATGGCAAGAGCTTACGAATTATAGGAATGCAATAGCGCATTGGGAGACTGGAAGAATTGATTACAAGAAGGTGTCGGATCTCCACGGGTTTGCGGTAGAAGTAGCGGCCTATATCGATGGGGTTATTCTCGTGTCACCTGACAACTGCCTGTGAGTACGCTACGGAAACGCTACGCTGTGTACATCCAAAAGAAAATAACGCGACACTCCGGATACTTTACCGGGGGATAAATGTCAGAGATGGCTCGGCTGAATCGACAATACATGGACGGCAGTGTGCTTCGTCGCTGGGAGTAATCGAACACCGTTAGGAACAGTACTCCTCACGGATATCTCGCCGTAAAGAAAGGGACAGACAAGGTTCCGGTCATAGCTAGTTATGTGCAAGTACGTTGTAGAAGCAAATGGTGTGGTATTCGTTGCAAAGAAACGACGGTCGGAGGGAAACTCAAAACCGTTTGTGATCCAACCAATCAGGTGGATCCCGCATCCGACAGCGGACATCGTGGTCACGTTGGCATCGGTAGAGCAACTTGTGAATAGCGACTTGAACTGCTCTATCTAGGTATGGGAACAAATAACAATACAGAAAAGTCCGTACGAAGGAGATGGAGTAATCTCGTAAAGTTTTCCCATAGGATGAATGAGAGTGAAGTGCAGGCGAGGGGAAAAAGCTATATCAAGCGACATAGATGTCTTGGGGGACCGCTATACAACCGTCTAATTAATCGCAAGCTGGGTTTCCATTTGCGCCTAGGAGGTCGGCCTCGATGCTCGCGGCGACCCGCTCGGCAGACGCCCGCACCGAATCGCGCGCGAGATGGGCATAGCGCGAGGTGGTTTCGATGCGCGCGTGGCCCAAGAGCTTCCCGATCATGGGGAGTCCCTCGCCGAGCGCGAGAGCTCTCGATGCGAACGAATGACGGAGATCATGGAGGCGCACGTCGTGAAGGTCCGCGCGCGAGCGGACGGACTGCCAGGCGTCGTCGAGCTTGCTGAGGTGCGCCCCCGGCTTCCTGCCGGGGATCACCCAGGGGACTCCGGGGAGACGCGGCAGGCCCGCGAGGAGCTTCACCGCAGGTTCCGAGAGCGAAACGACCCGCGCGCCCGTCTTGGAGTCTGAGAGCCTGAGTTCGGCTTGATCGAGCGCCACCTCCTCCCAGCGCAGCGTGAGGATCTCGGATTTCCGGCATCCGGTCAGGATCAGGAGCCTGATGGCGGCCACCGCGCTCGACGACGTGCGGCCCCCCGTCTCGACCTCATCCAGCGCGCGTCCCAGGCGCTCCAGTTCCGCTTCTGTGAGGAAGCGCTCCCGCCGGCGGCCCGGGTATTCGGTGATGGCGCGGCAGGGGTTCGATAATCCGTCAGGCGCCAGCTCCCAGCTCTCGGCCAGCTTGTACATAGCGGACAGCGATCGGACGGCCTGGTTCGCGACGGCGGGCGTGGCGCTCAGCCTCTGGTGCATCTCGGCGACGTGGGCGCGCTCGACCGCGGCGAGCGGGAACTTTCCGAGCGCCGGGACGATGTGCCTGCGAACCACGGAGCGGACCGTCTTCACGGTGCGCGGCTTGCAGCGCACGGAGACGTATTCGTCGAGATAGCGCCTCGCAAGCTCGGCCACCGTGGGACCGCCTGCGGGATTGAGTGGCTTGGGCACCGCCTCCTCGCCCGCCTTGATTCGCGCGATGACGAGCGCCGCGCGCTTCCTGGCCTCCTCTGCGTGAATCACCCCGTGGCGGCCCACCGCCACGCGTTTGGGTCCTTCAGGACCCCGCGCCTGGGCGACGTATACCTTGCTCCCCGTGGGGTAGACCCTGACGCCGAAGCCGGTGAGGTCGCGGTCCCAGAACACGGTGTCCTTCCCGACCACGAGCTTCGCGACCGCGCGGCTCGAGAGCGTTTTGATCATGGGCTTCGCCGTCATCGCTTGACCCTCCCGTTCGTGACGTGGACCCCGATGCTCTCGCCCACCCGGGCGGCCGCCGCCTTCTCGGCGTCTCGCATCAGGTGCGCGTAGCGCGCCGTGCTCACCACGTGGCGGTGGCCGAGCAGCCTGCCGATCGCCGATAAACTCTCGCCGAGCGCCAGCGCCCTCGATGCGTAGGAGTGCCTCAAGTCGTGGATCCGAACGTCGTCGAGCCCCGCCCGCTCCCTCACGGCCCCCCAGTAGTAGGAGAGGCTCAACGGACGGCTCTTCCCATTCCCTGCGGGGAACACCCAGGGGTTGTCCGACGTGCAGGAGATAGCGTCCAGCACGCTCCGTACGGGTTTGGTCAGCGGAACCATGCGCGGTCCCGCCTTGGCGTCCCTCAAGCGCAGTTCCCCCGCCGTGCGGTCCACGTCGTCCCACCTGAGGTCCAGTACCTCGCTCCGCCTGCACCCGGTCAGGGCCAGGAGCTTGATCGCCGCCACAGCGCTCACCCACGTCCTCCCCTCCGCCTCCAGGTCACGCAGCGCCCGGCCCAGGCGGTGGAATTCATCTTGCGTCAGGAACCGCTCCCGCTTCCGCATCCGGTAGCGGCGAAGCCCCCGGCACGGGTTGCTCCCGCCAGGAAGCAAGCCCCACGCCTCGGCCAGAGAGAACATTTTGGAGAGAACGACCACGGCCCTGTTGGCAAGGGTGGGCGTCTCCCGGAGGCTGTGGTGAAGCGCCGAGACTCGCGCCCGGTCGACATCTGCAAGCGTCATCCCGCCCATCGCGGGCAGGATGTGATTCTTGAGCAAGGAGCGGTAGGTCGCGGCGGTGTCGGGCCTGCAACGCGTCCCGGCGTGGTCGCGCATGAAGCGCTCGGCGAGATCCGCCACGGTGGGTTCCGCCTCGGGCGGCTTGGACCCGGGCTCCTCGCCCCGCTTGACGCGGTCGATGACGAGAGCGGCTTGTTTCCTCGCCTCCTCACAAGACAACTCCCCGTGTCTGCCGAGCGTCACGCGCCTGGGGCCCCAAGGACCTCGGGACTGCACCACGTAGACCTTCCGGCCCGTGGCGTAGACCCGCACCCCGAAGCCGGCCAGGTCCCGGTCCCAGAAGACGGCGTCGTTCTTCTCGACGGATAGCGCGTCGACGACGCGCTTGGTAAGCTTGATGTCGCTTCTTTTGGGCATGGGAACTCCCCGGAAATCGTGCCGCAGGCCGGAGGATCAGGATAATCCGTAATCAAGTCGCATACGTCCGGCATCAAATGTGAGGCTATTAAAGCGTAAGCATGTCGTAAATGCAAGGTAAACGTTCGGCGGCAGGGTGATGGTCTGTTTTTCCCATCCCGGATATTCGAA
>JAPPHK010000154.1 GCA_028820795.1 Nitrospinota bacterium
ACCTGCCGTTTTTCAAGGCCATCGACGGCATGGGGCTCGCCTTCATCGAGCAGCCTCTTGCGTACAACGACCTACTCGATCACGCCGAGCTCGCGAGACAGATCGGTACGCCCATTTGTCTCGACGAAAGCATCGTCGATCCGCGTACCGCCGAGCAGGCGCTGCGCATCGGCGCTTGTCGCTACATCAACATCAAGCCGGGAAGGATCGGCGGCTTGACCAATGCCCTCGCCGTGCACGATATAGCTAGGGACGCCGGTGTGCCGGTGTGGGTCGGGGGCATGCTCGAAAGTGCTCTGGGGGGATCGATCTGCGTGGAACTGGCGACGCTGGAGAACTTCACCTACCCGGGCGACCTGTTCCCCTCTTCCCGCTTCTACCGCCGCGATCTGTCGCAACCGCCCTTGGAGTTGGCCGAGGGCTGCGTCTTCAAGCCCTCGACCGGCGATCTGCCGACGCCGGATGCCGAGCTGCTGGCGGCGCAGACTTTGCGCTGGAAGGCGGTCGCGCCGGACAGATAGTCTTGGGTTTTGTAGTGTTCGATCTGGGCGTCGGTGAAAAGTATGGTAGGTTCTCCTGTGCGAGGGAGAGATTAGCCAACCGAGAAGATCCTCGCGCTGTTCTTCGGCGTTTTAGCAGATGCTCTTATCTACAACAGTGCGTTGAGATCCTTGAAGACCTGCTCGAATTGGTCAAGCTCTTGTTCACTCAATTCACTCTCAAGACAGCCGATGTTTTCGCTCAAGTAGCGAGCGGGCCGAAAATGATTAAAGGTCTCATTATTGGGGAGGGGATTACTTGCCAGATATTCTTTAAGCCGACGTAGTATTCGGGGATGCCCGCTAGACAGGTCAGTCAAGCTGATAGAGACTCCAAACTCTTCCTTCACCAATTTTAGATAAAACTCAGGTTCGAATATATCCTCGATATCGGCTTCGGAGCCTTGGACATAGTTTGCATAGGTGAGAACATTCTTCTTCAGCAGCAGTCTTCTCCTGTAAAGGTATTCGATCTTCTGACGATCTTTATTCTGGTAATCGATAAGAACGGCAAGGTTCAGATCGGTCTGAGCACCAATCAGAGCAACAAAGGTAGGTACCTTGTCAGACCCACCAACAGGGGTAATCGTCCAGTCGCTACTTAGCCCCTCTTTTCCATTTGCCTGAAGAATAGCTGAAATGGTTTGAATGTATAGAAGGTCCGAGACTCCTTCGACAACTAGGCAGTTTGGGCCAATGAAGAGCGTTTGATAAATCTCGTAACCGAGGGCACCCTGAAGAGGGAATAGACTATCCGGTGTTGCGTCGAGAACCTCGGTAATGACCTTGGTCCCTTCTTGTTCCTCAGACAGATTATCTGAGTCGGGTTCGATTCCTAGGTCTTGGACGATGCGGACACGATCAAATCGGGTTGAGTCAACCATGAACGGTGAATGGGTAGTATAGATGAGTTGGTGATGAGGTTTGAGTTCCTCTTCGAAGTAGCGAAGCAGGTCTGCTTGGGCCTTGGCATGGAGAGAGAGGCCCGGTTCATCCAGAAGAAGGATGATGTTTTCATCTTTTTTACGCGAATACCAAGCGAGAAAAGAAAAAAACCAGACGAAGCCACGGGAGCGGGTACCAAGCGCCGTGCTTACCATGTGTCTCGTGTCGTGTACACGTCCCCAAATGTTCATGCCTGAAGTCATACCGTCTGGGTCTCCAGGTAGCCCTGGGCGGATGTCGAACTTCATACTAAGATGTCGGTTCTGAGACCAGTAAGTGAGTACCCTATTGGTAAGTCGGGTCTCGGCGGCCTCGAGTCTTGCAAGTAGGTCTTCCGTCTTATCCGGATCGGTGAGTTGGTCGAGCTTGAGACCTGCGAGTTCGATTAGGCCCAATAGCGGATGATCCGAATCCTTAAGATTGCGATTGGCTACGCGCTCCTTGAGGCCATCGACATTATCCTGACCTTCCATCTGGTAATACTCATCGAAGTAAAGGAACTTCGGGATTCGGTCTTCGAGGATACGGTTGTAAGCTACGCCAGCAACATCTTGCTCAGAAACCTCCTTGAGCGTGAGCATTAGCTTCTGCACAGCTTCGTCCTGTTGGAGTTCATCTTCGTCTTCGTCCTGTTGGAGTTCATCTTCGTCTTCGTCCTGTTGGAATTCATCAAGAGCCTTTACCATTTCTTCTATTGTCTCCAGATCAAGCAGCTTATTGATGAGCGTTTGGGAAAGGCCAGAAGCCTCGACGAGATGCTTTATAGCTGCTTCTTTGTCCACATTTAGGTCGCTGAATGTGAATCCATCTTCATCTTCGTCTTCATCCGAATATCCTTTATGGAGTGTCAGAGTCGGTGTTTCGTCTTGGAAACATTGAGGTCCAAAGACTTCTTGGATAGCGGTGATGTCTTCAGGTTCCAATGCGTATGTGGCTTGTACGACCGTTGTCGGCTCTCGGCGTCCAGCTTCAACATCGTCCTTGTATTCGCTCACGGCTCGCCGCGGATAATCGAGCGTGACATCAAAACTGCCATCCTCCTCAATGATGGGATTCAAGCGGTATAGAGCCTTCAGTAGTGCAGTCTTGCCCGCTTCATTCTTACCAACTAAGCACGTGACATCACCGATGTCGAACTCGGTCGAGTCCCAAATGCTCTGGAATTCTGTAATGCGTACTTTAGTGAGTTTCATCGTCCCTCCGTTAGATTGCCAGTGCGTTTTGCACACTGAACGTTTCACGTTTGATATATATCAGTCCTGATCATCATCGATCAGTCCGAGTTCTCGTAGCGGTTCCAAGACGCCGTACTCCAGCGTGTTCTTGTCGAACCCGCTTTTTGGTTTCGCCCTAGCACTGATGGAGACCTCCCCCGACAAGTCTGCGAGATTGGCGAGGGCGTTCCAGGCGTGGAATAGAGCTTGGCTGTCGGCCGTGAACGAGAAAGCGACTTCACGTTCATCCTCGGCACTAGGCGGCTCATCGACAGGATCGGTAGTTTCTTGGGATTTACTTGCCCCGCCTGTGGGTTCCGTCTCGTAGGTCGTCTGATCTCCTCCGCCAGTTTCGCTACTTGGCTCGACCGGCTTCTCTGGGATCGCTCTGGGCAAAATAAGGAAGCCCGAATCTAGGTCGATCTCGTCGTCAGCGACATTTCTCTCAAAGGCGATTCGGCTGTGGTCGATTTGGTAACGCCCATCGTCCCCAAGGCTGGGTCGTCCTCCTGTCGTGTATCCAAACAGGCCGGTCTCTACGCCGCGCGAGATTGCTTTGCGCACTATCTCGTCCGAGAGCAGCCGTGGAAAACCGAGAAACGAGAAGAATCCAGCTACAACCCTGTCAGTTGCAATACCCGGTTCGACGGAGTCGTCCTCGTCCAGCTTGAACAATCCGATGATCTTTCCCGGCGCGACTGATCCGAACACCTTCCGCTGCACAGTTTCCAGCAGTTCCATCAGCCGTTGATGGATTTGGGCGCGCTTTCTCCCGTCTAACGTGGTCTGGAGGGGACGGCCTCCGATGCTGATTGACTCTAAGGAAAGCGAGCCGTTGTCAGATCTTGGCAACCACACCTCACTGTAGAGCTTCAGTAAGGCCGACTCGATCGCCGCCTTCTCGGTGGCGTTACGTTCCTTGAGCTGATCCTTCTGAGTATCCGTAAGGTTAAGCTCGCGCCACTTGGCTTGGATCCGCTCGATCGCTAGGAGATAACGTACGGCCCGTCGCAGCGCCTCGACTTGGTCAGCAGCCGGCACAGCGAGTCCGAGAGCATTCCGAAAGGCACGTGTGCGGTTGCCGTAGTTCTCGCAAATGTCGCGGGCGGTCTCGCGCTGATCCGCTTTGTTCTGCGTGGCAAACTCAAGCGGCATGTAGGTGATCAGGAACTGCGTCACCTTGTCCGGAACATCTCCGGAGTTCGGTGGCCAGATGGCTGCCTGCTGGCCCGCCAGTCGTTCCTCGATAAGCTCCCTGATCTTGGCTTGGACGCGGCTCTCGTCTCTAGTGACTGCGTCAACCTCCTGTTCGACGAGCAGGGTGACGTTGGGGTCTTTCTTGAAGCAGTATTGCGTACCGTCAAAATGAAGGTAGAGGCAGTTGTCTTTGAGTTCCTTAAGGCACGCTTGAATGGTTGTGCTATCGAGATCAGGGCCGACACATGTCCTCAGTAAATCCGCTTCCCTTATACCGGGTGGAAGGAAATCGCCGTCTTCACCGCCAGATCGGCGCAGTCCCCCAAAGGAAAACATTAGCATGGTCGTCGCCAGACGGGTCGCAGGACATTTTCCGGCCTCGGAGGTCGTCTCCCGAGCCCGTCGGTCATCGATCCGGCGCGTTCGGGCATTTGTGCCAATGAAATCATGTTCTAGGCAAGGTTGGAAGTCCTCCCGCTGCCCGACCTCCTTGAAGAAAGAGAGACGCACTTCTACGTCTTGGATGGGAACGTCTCCCGGCCCTAGCAGCATACGGGAGTGTCCGGTGCCATGGGCGGAACGGAGACAGGAGGCTAGAAATCTCAAGGCACCACGGGTACGCTGAAATTCAGGAATCGCCGCCCAGCGTTCCCGCATGATGTCGATGAGATCGGGATGAAATGGATAGGACGATTTGATGCGGTCTCGGAGTACTAGGCCCTCCTCCTCGGCCTGTTGCCGCTCGGAGTCGCTTGGTGCATAAGCGCGCCACATCTGAGTAAACACATTGCTATGGGCTTCCGCCGCACGTGTAGCGGCGTCTTGATCCGGACTCTTAGCCAGTAACCTGCGCTGGATTACGTTGAGAATCTCATTCCCTTCAACCGGCTCGCGTCGCTGATCCACGCGCGCTGCAAGATGGTCCACGGTCTGGAGTAGATTTGTATAATCGAGCGACTCTCGTTTGCTCGACTGCAATGAGAACACCATTGCAGCGTCTTCGATGTTGCCAACCGCGACGGTCAACCGCTTGAGGAAGGATAAGGTCTCATCTCGGAGCGTGGTCTGCTCTACAGGTACTCCGCCTGCACTAATGAGGTACTCCAACAGTTCATCTAGGAGAATCAGGCTTGGACCCCGCTTGAGCAGCTTGATAATCTCATCGCCACCAGGGGCGACACGGGCCTCATCCTGCTCTCGAACAACATCGTAGCCTTCTCGTCCGTCGAGTGCCCATGCTATCCAGCCCCAAATGGTCTTCGCTGTAAAGTCTTCTTTCGGCACATGCTTGCCGGTTGTCGCGTCGAAGAACTGGCCATCAACGGCAGCAACACGCACTCCATCAGGACGGGGTAGCCCAGCCGCTTCTGGCAGAGCGTCTAGTGCCGCCCGCGACCGGGCACCGTGAAGCAAAGCAGCCAAGGTATGCGACTTGCCCCCGCCAAAGGGAGTCACCAGCTTGAGCACTCGATTGCCTTGAGATCCCGATAAACGCCCAAGTACATCGTCCAGCAAGGACTTCAGGCCGCTGGTGATAAAGGATGCCCGGAAGAAACTGTCCGGGTCTCGGTAAACAGCGGGGACACGGGGCAACTCCGAATCCGGCAACCCAAGATCTCTCCCAATCAGGTAGTCGGACAATGCACCGAAGTCTAGCGCGAATATATCTTCGGAGAAATCCTCTGAGAGGACGTCGGGGTGAAGCTCTACAGACTCAAGCCACGGAGGAACTGTCGTTGTATTCATATTTTATTCGTTGCTCCTGGAGAACAGGTCGAGTTGCCCTAGTACGATTCGGTCAGTTTCTTGACTGAACGCGGCCTCCTCCACGATGTTTTGCCAATTCGCAATCAGTTTCGCGAGTGCATTCAACTCCGTAGTCAGCACAGCGTCTTTTGCCTCTGGACGGTCGAGAACTGGGGCGCAGAGTGCCTGCGTGATTAGGCGAAGCTGCTCCACGTTGGGGTGAGCTGTCTTGAGAAAGGCTTGGATCTCGTTTGGTCCGTTGTCGATGAGCCAAAGTAAGCGGTGCAGAACATCGATAAGTGGTGCCGGTTGACCGTTCATTCCGATACCTAGCTTCTCGTCATCACCGCGCTGTTCGTAGTTGCGTACGCGAAACTTGTTGCCGGATTTCTCGACTAGTGAAGGAGAAGGTCCGGAGATGCCCAAAGGGCCGTCGATCTCTATGCCTTGGGGATAGCAAAACACATAGGCATCTCCCGCCTCAATGCTCGATTCGCGGTAGGTGAACCGCCACAGGACATAAAAGCGTGTTATGGAATCCACCGCCCCAACGGCGGCACCACGTAGGCCGAAAATTTCCTCAAGTATCACGTCGAGCACCACGCCTTCGACTTCACGGAGGTACTGCTCAGCCGGCATCGGTTCGCCGTTGGCATACTCGACCTGCGCAAACCTTGTGTACGCACGTAGCCCGGCACCAACAGCAGCCATCAGAAGATCAGCACCACCAATGCCTTTACCTCCATCCCACAGCGTCACCACCCGTCCGCGTGCGATATGGTGGAGATCGGGCTCCACATCGGTCTCGTATTCTCCCGTCTCGGCTTCTTCGCGCCGCCGTGCCACAAAGAAGATGCTGTCGGAAAGTGCGGCAGCATTCAGTGTGTTCATTCGGCCTCTTGACTCCGTTTGTACGGGCCAAGCCTCGGTTACGGTGAGGCCGGCATCGACCAGCGCTCGAATCAGCGTCGCCCAGCCTTCTGTCGTCTTGTGAGCGTACACGCATACGAGCGGAGCGCCCGGCTTCAAGACGCGCCTAGCTTCAACAAAGGAACGACGCATCAGGTTCTGATAGTGCTCATCCGCCATCTGGGCATTGCCTTCGTGCTCGCTCGGCTGCGCGACGGCTTCGCGACGCTTCGGTGGTGCCGGCAGTGTGAAATGCTCGGGGTAGAGATCGCCGACGATGCGCTTCAACCAAACGTAGAAGAATGCCGAGAGGTCGGCGTAGTAGATGCTGCTGTAGTACGGCGGGTCTGTGACAACAGCGTCGAAGGTTTCATCGTCATAGAATAGTTTCTCGGCGTTGCCTCGCGTTACGACTGTTGCGTTTGTGATCTTGGCGAGTTCACGAATGCAGTATGCCTCTCGTTCCAGTGCGAAGGGGAGACTTCCTGTGGTCGTCGCGAATGGGTTGATGTCTGAGAAGTCATAGATCATTTTGAGAGCCTGCCGATCACCTATAGCTCCTCTTGTGATCTGGTCTTTCGGTTCCCAGCGTGAAAACTTGTTGAATGTGATGACTAAGCGCCCAAACGCCATTGCAAAATACGTTGACAGAGCGCGAGCACGGTCTACGGCCATGCCCTCGTCGAGCATCTCATCGTACGCCTGCCGGATGTGTTTGGTAAAAGTGAAGAGGACGAGTAGTTGCCTAGGCGTAAATAGCTCGTAGTAGGACTCTACTCCGTAGGCAGGTAGTTGGTCGCGCAGCTTTCCTTGAAGAATCTCTTCAGGACGCTCGCAGCCGAGTTCTCTCTCCATAACTCTCAGGCGACATTCGATCTCCTTCTCGCATGGAACCGAGATAGTATCCGGGCCTAGGTACAACTTAGGTCGTCTCTTTGACCGGCGGCCTTTTGGCGGCAATGAACCAACTACGGCAGCAAGCGACTCATCCATCCGCCCGGCAACCGCCATTTCTTTGACGTGATCGGTAGAGGCCGGCGTATTGCACGCCACGCAGACTGCCTGTCCCGCGCCCGTTTGCTCTTCTTGCTGTGAGACTTCACGAGTGGACCTCCCGGACACGATATCCCAGCACAGACGGTTTCCTCCCTCGATTCGTGGAACCGCAGCCACGGCCCCGCCCCTCTTACGCAGCCATGCTTGACGCACCAGCGGGACGGGCGCAGCGCAACCTGGTCGCTGGCACGGGACGGTACGTGCCCAGATATACGCGACGGGCTCAGCCTGTCGAGCGAGTTGCGCGTTTCTGCCACCGAAAAGTTGCGTCTGATGGGAGACGCTGTCGGTTTCCGGTATATCAACTGGTGGATACAAATCACTGACCTCCTGCTGCATCCGGTTGAGTACCACGTCGCTCCAACGCTGGAAATCGTCTGCGAGGCTTGCGCCAAAAGTCTGCGGATATACTAGCGTACACAGTTCAATCAAGTGCGCCACCGGATTGTAGTCGATGGCATGGCTCTCGCAGCCTAGCCGTGCAGCTTCGAGCGGAATTGCTCCACCGCCGGCGAACATGTCGAGAATCTTCGGGGCCAGGTCTCCATGCTGTTTCTGGATACGGTCTCTTGCCTCTTTGATGGCCTTTGAGTCTGGTTTGAACGCGGCTAGCTTGGTGACGAAGGATGCGGCTTCCTCGCGTTCCTTATCAGTGCTCGGAGCAGGAACAAGCGCAGCATAGATCGCGGCACGGCAGGCAGTTGTTGGGCGGCGTGCGGGCCAATAGTGAACCAATGAGACATAGTGGCGCGGATGTAGCTTTTCTTTCGGTGCTATAACGTTGAGAGTATCCAGAGGCAGGTAGTCCTCGATCAGTCTGCGATCCTCGTTTTTCACTGTTTCTCCTATCTCTACACGACCACCAAGGGACTCGATCGATTCACACGATCCTCAATTCAACCCCAGCCGCTTGGATCATCTCTTTAGCCTTTATCCACTTGGACACTTGCTTCCCCAAGCGGTGCCACGGTACGTCGCCGTAATAGGCGATTGTCTGGACATTTGCAGGCATCATTCATTCTATTTGGAATGTTTCCCAAGCGGCTTACAGTAGCGTTTTTCATGGCGCAGCATAGCGAACCACAAAGTTCTCGTCAACCGGCGTGGGGTTATCAAAAGCCTCCGAGATCTACGATTCCGGCCGTTTTACTTTCCATCATCCCGCTGATCTCGGGCAGCTTGCTCCACAGCGTTCGCAGGTAGGTCGTAGTAGCGTGCAGCCACAACCTCCTTCTTCGCGTAGTCCAGATGCTCAGCCGGATTCTTAACCATGAGTGGAATAGGATCGGGGTTGTCCAAAGGGTCCCAGACCACATACAGCCAGTAGGTATCGCCAAGCTGCTGCGCCTTGTACCACTCGTTTGTGGTTAGCCTAACCGGCCGGCCTCGTTTGCGGCCCTTGACCTCAATACGCCGCACCCCGATCACCGGGTCGCGGTAGCCCGTTTGCGGATCCGGTGGAGCCAAGCTCCGAATATCGAAGCCGATCTTGAGATGGCCGACACGTTCGCACTCACGCCCTTGGGTCTCCTCGTAAGCAACAACAACGTCCTCGGCGGCAAGCTCAACACGCCGTTTCAATCCCGCATCTAGTTCTTCGGCAAGTTCGGGGAAGCGGTCTGCTGTGGTGTCGGGCGGCGTCACAAGACAGCTTGCGACGTGACGCAAGGGCCCCTGTCGGGCGACACGAAGTCTGTCAACGCCAGCAAGGCGCTCCCCCCGAGTACGCTCAAGATCAACCAGATCCTGTTCTGCCCGCTGCCGAGCTAGGGATACCTCTGGTTCCCTGGGCTCGCGGGCCCGTAGTGCCATTATCCTGTCTTGTGCTGCACGAACGCGCGCTTCAAAAGATTTTTTGAGATATTCGTACGCCACATCAGCATAGCGGCCCCGCTCACTCTGGGCATCCTGTCGCCGTTTCATCTGCACCGTCGTCTTAACGTAATCGCTAACCGGACCGTGGTCGATTTCGGGCAACGTCTCGGGGGGCTGCGGATGCGCTGGCAGATCTATGAGCACATCCGCCGGAACGATACTGTAGCGGGCGGAAGCTGCGACACCTTCGCCAACCTCTTCTCTTACACTCACGAGTTCGGCGTGAATCGTAGTTGGTTCGCCTTTGGTCGTTTGGCCTCGTACTGGGATCTCGTAGAAGTGGAGCAGGTAAGAGACATCAGTCACCGAATCCACATAGACTGCTGTCTGTCCCACAATTTCTTGAAGGAGTTCCTTCAGCTTCTCGTCCACGGCAGCGTAGACCGGGTGACCGGGACCGAGAAGTACGGCATCCAAATGCTGATCCTGCTCCAGATGCTCCTTGTAGAAGGTTAGTTTGCGATAGCTCGTATCCGGCTTCCCGAGCCGCCTGACGGCGGCGAGACGCTCGGACCGGAGATCGGCGAGGACATGCTCGATCCGCCAGAGTCCGTCCGCTCTCGCTTCGGTGCGAAGTCCTACGGCTTTGGCCGCGTCCAAGAAATAGGACTCGACATAGCGCGGCATAAGTCGTCGCTCTTCCGCTTCCAGATTCGCCCGCTCAAAGGTGGAGAAATCCACGTGCGCTCGAGCCAAGGCGATACCGGTCACGTCCTCGTAACGCTCAAGCAGTTCCGGGTCAATTTGCTCAATTACGTCGAGATAATCGTCGAGGCGTCTCGGCTCATACGCTACTTCACGGAGCATGTCTGGGAGGTTGACATTATTGAGGGAGAGCACTTCACCGACGACATCGAACACCCGATCCCCGAGCGCGGTCCTCATACGGTCCAGTTTGCTCAGGAGTCGTTCTAGGATACAGCCCTCTATGACCGGCTGCCCATCCTCCGAGGAAGTAGCGACGAAATTGAACGCATATACATCACGTAATTGTCCGATGCGGTGGATACGGCCTAGACGTTGTTCGAGACGGGTCGGGTTCCAAGGCAGGTCGTAGTTAATCATCAGATGGCAAAACTGAAGGTTGATACCCTCGCCCGCAGCCTCGGTCGCTACGCATATCTGGCGGCTCGTCCGGAAGTCCTCTTGGGCCTGCTTACGCTCACGCGGGTTCATGCCACCGTGGATCTCGCAGGTCGAGTAACCCCACATTTCGATATTCTCCCGCAGATGGTTCAGCGTGTCTCGGTGTTCGGTAAAGATGAGAAGTTTGCCCCGCCCGTCCTTCAGTTCATCGAACTCCGCTCGCTGCAAGCAGTTGCGCAGCGCGATTAGCTTGGAGTTACGGCCGCTTTCGCGAACGCGCCCCACGCGCGCAACTAGGTCTCCCAACTCGGCGACCTCTGCCCGGAGTTGATCCAGTTCGGCCGCGGCCGTCGCCTCGTCAATGAGGTCGTCACGGGTTGCTTCATCGAGGTCACCCTCGTCCTGCTCGGTGTCGGACAACCGTCCTTGCAGTTGCGCCAGACGCCTTGAACGCTGAGATGGCGGGAGATCTTCGAGTTCCCTGAGAAGATCGTCCAGCTTCTTCTGCCTGCGGCATAGAGACTCGTGAATCGCATGAGTCGAACTGGCTAGGCGTCTCTGGAAAACCGTCCGCGCAAGAGCAACGCTGTTCTTGCGACGCCCCGTCGTCTGTGGCAAGTATTCGTTGATGAACGCCGTGACCGCCTTGTAGATGGCGTACTCCTCCGATCCGAGGTTGAAGCTGACGGTCTGCACATGGCGGTCCGGAAATAGCCGGCGACCGTGCATGTCCTTCAGATCCTCCTTCAGTCGCCGAAGTGACCACGGGCAGTTCTCGCCGAGTTGCAAGATTTCTCGACGGATTTGACCATCTTGGTCGGAGCGATGCGGCTCGGGAAACAGATCGCGGTCGAGGAGGCGTATGAAATGCGCAAACCTGTCGTCGTCACCGTGATGGGGGGTCGCGGTCAGGAGCAGCAGGTTGTCGCAGTGCTCTGCGAGCCGCTCTGCGAGCTGGTACCGCTTTGTGCGTTCGACCTCGTCGCCTCGTCCGGCCGAGCGCTTCGTGTAGGCGCTACACTTGTGAGCTTCGTCGATGATGATGAGGTCCCACCGCTGCTGCCAGACCCGTTCCCGAACGTCGTCCTGCTTGGCGTAGTCGATGGACGAGATGACTTGGGACTCGCGCTCCCAAAGATTCAGAAGTTGCTGCTGGTCGTTCGCGGAGTGGATGATCTGGAACGACTCGTTGAAAAAGCGGAGCAACTCGTCCTGCCACTGAATGGTCAACGGAGCAGGGACGAGGATGAGGCAACGGTCGATGGCCTCTCTGAGTTTGAGTTCCTTGATGAGGAGGCCGGCCATGATCGTTTTGCCCGCGCCTGGGTCGTCAGCTAGCAGAAAGCGTAACCGAGGCTGTGGCAGCATCTTGAGATAGACTGCCTCGATCTGGTGGGGCAGAGTGCGGATGCCGGACAGGCTGACCGCGAACTGGCGGTCATAGGCGTAGGCGAGACGAATACGGGCAGACTCGACTAGGAGTCGCAGCCTTTCCGCATCTGCGGGTTGGGCCGCTACTTTCTCTTCTACACCGGAAATGATTGCGGCCTCCTCAGAGGAGATGACGGCCTCTTCAAGTGTGCCATCGGGTAGTCGGACGCGGCACTCGTAACCGACAGAGCCGTCCGTACCGAGAGGTCTGACATCCTCCAAGGTGACGGGTACGTCGAAATGCCCTGTGAGAAATATTTGCTGTCCGATCTGTGTTGAAAGTCGATTCTCAGCCATTCTTAGCTACTTTCGATTAGGAAGCGTTACAGTGGTCAGTCCTATTAGTTGTTAGGAATCTAATAAAAAAGGGAATTATATACGTGAGTGCCTAAAGGTGGTAAAAATTAGCACCATGTAATAACATCTCTTTTTCATCTGAGCATAAAAAAGCGGCCAAGCCGAAGCCCAGCCGCAGAGAAAATATAATTAGGATTTTTCTAAGCGCGAGATCATACCTCCTTTACCCCAACGAAGCTAGCGCTTCAGAAAGTTTCTCATATTCGTATCTCATTCCCTCAGATTGCGGCGATGGGTCGGCAGGTAGGAGGCTATATTGTTTGTCCAATACTGACCGAAGTTGTTCTACGAAGTTTGGGCCGTTTTGAGCGGTGATAGCCAAGACGAACTGCTTGAGAAAACAAGCTGTCCTAGCGTGTGTTCGATTTTGTAATTGATATTTTGCGCCTCTTGTTCCATGCCTCTTTGCCTTTCGAGCCTGAATGTATTCTTCTTTTGAGCGACGAATATGAGTACAAACAAAAAATGTACACAAGAACACAGCTAAATAGGGAAGCGCACCCAGAAAAGCCCCTCGCCACTAGATCCAAGTGGTGAGGGGCTAAAAGGGAGGGGAGGGATTATTGACAAATGTACTTAAATATGCCTGCGAATACTCCAATAGTAGTTATAATGGTAGGGGTAAGCCATATAAGTATGCCCAGTTTTAGTTTGTTTATATCGTCCTTTGTGGCTAAATGTTGCAGTTGCCCCTCTAGGTTACTCAGGCGGCCCTCGGTCTTGACCATGACGTTGACGCCTTCTTTGAAAAACCAACTATCTGTGTCAGGCATATTCTGTCACCTCTATATGCTTCTTAATCTTGTTTAGATAGGACTTCATAAGATCAACCATCTTAGACGCCTGTTCCTGCTTTATGTTTGATTGAGAGTCATAATTAACCTTGTCAAGATTCTCAATCATGTTTTCTATGGCGCTAGGGCCTTGCTGAGCAACGCACATAGATATCATAAAAACCAAGGTGTCTATCGCAGCCTCGCTTTGCTCTCTGATAATATCTAGGTCTTTGTCCATGATTTTCTCCTTCGTCTATAAAAGAAATGACCACTATTTAATATCTTCTGTCAAGCCAAAAACGGGATAAATTGCCGAATAATTAGTTAAAAGAAAAAATGACGCAAATCCATTATTTATAAAATTTTACGCCATATCGGACACTCAGGTATATAATTCCCTGAAAGAAGCCACTTAGGTAGCCAGCGGCGCGCCGCCGGGTATGGCAATGGAGATCGGCGATTTTGCGTACTGGGAGCGGCAGGCGG
>JAPPHK010000082.1 GCA_028820795.1 Nitrospinota bacterium
GGCTGTCGCCGAACACGACGACGTCGCCGAAGCTCTGCGCCTGAGCGCCCCCGGCGAATCCCAGAGTGAGAACGAAAATGATGACGCCGATCAGACGAAGAAGATGATGCATGGGGAGAACTCCTCTTATCCAGGAGAGAAAGGACACGAATGCCGCGCAGCGATTCCGTCCGTCGAATGAAAGGAACATATCAAAATGATGTGGCGGGCGGCAATATAAAATTCACCGCTCACAAGCGCATTACGCTTCAGGGGGGTTGTTGAAGATGTCCTTGCGGTTCGATCTGGGTTCCATCGTAGGGGCGGCCCTCCGTGGCCGCCCGGTCTCAAAGCGGTCTCCTCCGCAAGGGAGAACGCACAGGTTCTCCTCTGCAACCTGATTGCGACCGTAGGGGCCGTTCGCGAACGACCACAACTACTGGCGAATGCAATTATGTTCGTCATTCCGGAGTCGGAGCCGACCGAGGAGGGAGGGTTCGACGGAAACCAGGTACTTTGCTTTTGTATTTGCTTTTTCGCCTTATCGTTTTTCTTGGACGTCCTGCGATTCGGTATCCCCGTCTGCCCTGGATTCCGGCATGCGCCGGAATGACGGTGAACAAATAATTTAATTCTACCTGTTTGTCAATAGTTCGACTGACCGCGCACGTCTTGTATAAATATTTGTATTTATTCATGTAATTTACCAACTGCTTATTTTCCCCTCTTGTGTTTTCGTCAAATTTATGCTTTAATGCGCCTGCAATTGAAGCCGTATGTATGCGTTATGATTACGTATTACAGGAGAGACAATGCCCAGGAGAAGCGAAACCAGACTCACCAAACGCGTGGTCGACGCGCTCGAAGCCGATGGGAAAGACACCCTCTTCTGGGACCGGGACCTGCCTGGCTTCGGGGTACGGGTCTATTCCACGGGCCGGAAGGTCTATGTCGTGCAGTCCAGGGGACTGCATGGCCCGAAGCGCGTAACGCTCGGCCGGCACGGGGCACTCTCGACGGAGGAGGCACGCAAGAGCGCCGCCCTTCTCATCGACCGCATCAAGCGGGGCGAGGAGCCGAATCCCGAGGCACCCGAAACCGCGCCTACGGTGGAGGAACTTGCGGAGCGCTTCATGAGTGATTACGTCGGGGCGCACTGCAAGCCGGGCACGGCTCCCAAGTACCGCTCCGTGCTCGACAACCACGTTCTGCCGGCCCTGGGTACGAAGAAGCTCGCGCAAGTCGGTGGAGCTGAAGTGACGGCGCTTCACCACCAGCTTCGGGAGACGCCGAGGATGGCGAACACCGTGGTCGACGTGCTCTCGCGGATGTTCACGCTGGCGGAAGCGTGGGACCTCGCACCTCCCGGGCAGAATCCGTGCCGCAGGGTGCGCCGCTACCGCATGCGCCCGCGCGAGCGGTTCCTGACGGTGGAAGAATACCGGCGTCTGGGCCGTGCGCTCGGGAAGGCGGAAGGATCGCTGTGGCCACCTGCCCTGGCGGCGATACGGCTTCTCGCCCTGACCGGCTGCCGGAGAGAAGAGGTGCTGAACCTGCGCTGGGACGACGTGGACCATGCGGCGGGGGAGTTGCGGCTCCGGGACACCAAGACGGGACCTCGCATGGTTCCGCTCACGGCGGCCGTGGGCAGGGTCCTCGACGGCGTCCCCCGCTCGCCGGGCAATCCGTGGGTATTTCCGGGACAACGGGAAGAGCGCCTTTCCAACCTTTATTACTACTGGAAACCCATCCGGGCGCAAGCGGGGCTCGGGGACGTACGTCTTCACGACTTGCGTCATTCATATGCGAGCAGGGCGCTCGCGCTGGGCGAGAACCTTTCCGTGATCGGAGGTCTTCTCGGCCACAGAGAGGTTGCTACGACGGCGCGTTACGCGCATCTGATGCGTGAGACGGAGAGAGCGGCGGCGGCCCGTGTGGGGGACAGCATCGGGGTTCACGTAAAGCGCCGGGAGGGTTGAGTGGAGGTGATGCGGTCCATTGCCAAAACGCTCTCGAACCGGATGGTGGACAGGCTCGAGGTAAAGAAGGATACGGTGTACTGGGACAGGGACCTCACCGGCTTCGGGGTGAGGGTCTACCCCACGGGGAGCAAGGTATACGTAGCCCAGGCGCGGGGACCCGAAGGCCCAAAACGGGTGACGGTGGGCCGGCACGGAATCATCGGCGCCGATAAGGCGAGAAAACGCGCGGCGCTTGTCATCGCGCGTATCAAGTCGGGCGAGGAGGCGGTTGCGAAACCATTCAAGCGGGCCTGCGGACCGAACGTGGCCGAACTCTCGGAGCGCTACCTCACGGATTACGTTGAGGTGAGGTGCAAGCCGGGGACGAGGAAACTGCTCCGCTCGGTGGTCCGCAAGCACATCGCGCCTGCGCTGGGAAAGCTTCCGCTCACGGAGGTCGAGCGCGCGCACGTCGCGCAGCTGCACGGGCGCCTGTACGCGAAGCCGGCGACCGCGAACAGGGTGGTCCGCGTACTGTCCTCGATGTTCGAGATGGCCGGGGACTGGGGACTCGTTCCCGATGGCGTGAACCCGTGCCGCGCCATCGTCAAATACCCCGTCAAAAGGCGGGAGCGGTTCCTTACGGAGACGGAATTCGAGCGTCTGGGACGCTCCCTGGACAAGATGGAAGCGAAAAACGGTGCGAGTTCGCCTGCCGTGGCGGCGATCCGTCTTCTCATGCTGACGGGATGCCGGAAGTCGGAGATACTGAACCTCCGGTGGGAGGACGTGAAGCTGGATGAAGCGGAACTGAGACTCGCAGACGCCAAGACGGGGCCTCGCGCGGTAGCGCTGGCACCGGCTACGCTCGACCTCCTCGCCAGCCTGCCTCGCCTTCCCGACAACCCATGGGTCATACCTAGAGCGAAGCCGGGGGCGCGTCTGAGCGGTCTCGACCATGTCTGGCGGACCGTCCGCGAGGAGGCGGGCCTCGACGGCGTGCGCCTCCACGACCTGCGCCACTCGTACGCCTCGAGGGCGCTCGCGCTCGGGGAGGGACTTCCCGTGATCGCGAAGCTTTTGGGTCACGCCCACATACAGACCACGGCGCGCTACGCCCACCTCACGCGCGAATCGGTAAGGGAAGCCGCGGAGCGCGTCGCCGAGAGCATCGCGGCCGACATAATGGACATAGACCAGAGAGATATTTCCGATTCATAATCCTTACCGCAACTACGTCTCTCTCTCGCCAGCGCCGGGCAGAAGTCGACGCAAACATGCTTTCATTGCCTACCGCGTTGCGGGCGACCCACAATCCCCGTTTCCTCGCATGTCATGACAATTCACTTATTGAGCTGGAAGTTTCCGACAAAATGAAGGGTTGCGATGCGGGTTAGAGCGTCAATGGTATACTATCGGCAGGTTAGAACGCACGAGAGGAGGGACACGGCTGAAATGAAACGGACGTTTCGTTCGTCTGTGTTGATATGCGGATGTGAGTAGCGAAATCGGTTGAGGTAATGGTGACGGTCCTGAATGAAATACTCGAGTGGTCTCAAAATCGACCATCCTGGCAGCGCGACGCGCTGAGACGCCTCGTTCTGAATGGTGAGCTTTCCGAAGACGATATCCCAGCCCTCGCGGAAATGTGCAAAGCCGCACACGGCCTCGCCGAGGAGCAGGAAGTCATGCCGCTCGCCAGACACCACATTCCGGCCGAAAGCGACGCAGCCCCTCCGGTCTCCCTTGTTTCCATTTTCCATCACCGAGGCGTGAATGCCCTTGCGGAGGGTCAGACCCTCACGTTCGGATCGAATCTCACTGTAGTTTACGGCGACAATGCCGCCGGTAAGACCGGCTATATCCGTATCCTCAAAAATGCGTGCCGTGCTCGGGGACAAGAGAAAATCCTCGGTAATGTCGTTTCGGGCGCCACGCCGCTAACCCCTGTGGTAGCGATCAAGTACCAAGTCGGGCTTGAACAAGAGCCACGCGAATGGACGGGAAAGGGGGAGGACGAGTTCATCTCCCGTGTGAGCGTGTTCGATACGCACTGCGCTGCCGTTTACCTCACGGAAAAAACCAATGTCGCCTTCCGACCCTTTGGCTTGGACCATTTCGACAACTTGGTCAGGGCATGCAAGGCCGTCCGGACGCAGCTTGAGAAAGAACAGCGTGCCCTGGCTTCAAGCACTCTCGCCACTCTGCAAGCCCAAGTCCCGGAAGGAACCGCTGCTGCAAAACTTCTGGCAAACATCACGTCACTAACCAAACCTGAGGCAGTACGGCAACTTTCACGTCTTAATGCTGATGAAGAATCCCGCCTGGCACTGCTGGAGAAATCTCTTCTCGACTTGCAGGCGAATGATCCTGAGAAACTGATCCAACAACTCACCCTTCGTGCCAGGCGTGCTCGAGAGTTGGCTCGGCATATCAGGGACGTGGAAGCGGCGCTTTCGGCGGAAGGAGTTGATGCGGTGTTTAATATGCGAACGGAAGTTCGCCGTAAGGGTGAGCAAGCGAAGCGACTTCGAGAAGCTTCGTTCCCGCCAGAGATGTTGCCTGGGACCGGTTCGGATTCCTGGGCCGAGCTTTGGAAGTCCGCCCGCAGTTTCTCGCAAGGATTCGCCTATCGCGACCGGCCTTTTCCGGTCGTGGAGAATGGCGCGCATTGTGTGCTCTGCCAACAAGGCCTTGATCAAGCCGCCCAGCACAGGCTCCAGAAGTTCGAATCATTCGTTACTTCGACCACTGAGCAGGAACTCCGGCAGGCCAGACAAACATTCGTGCAATTCCAAAAAACCTTCACCGATCTCAAAGTCACGACCGACGTGATTGACGAGACGCTCAAAGAAATTCGTATCGAACATGAGGCTGTGTCGGACACCATAGCAGGGGCGCTTGCAACCGCCGAAGCGCGCCGTAAGGCCGTCGTGCTAGCTCTGACCGAAGATATGGATCTTGCCCCAGATTGCCCCGCTCTGAAATCTGTCGCAGTCGAGGCTGACGTCCTTTCGGACCAGATCGCGGAGCGAGTGAAGATGCTACAAACCAGCGCCACCGACGAAACAAGAAAGCGCATGACAGCGGAGGCGCAAGAACTGCGCGCTCGCAAGCTACTCGAAGAGCATGAGCAGCTTGTACTCGATGAGATTGAACGCAAGAGCAAATATGCTGCCTATAGCCTTTGTATCAGCGATACCAGGACGCAGGCGATCACGCAGAAGAGTTCCACCGTAACGCGCAATGCAGTCACTCAAAAACTCAAGCAGAGTTTTCAGGACGAGTTGTCGAACCTTGATTTTAGACATGTCGAAGTCGAACTAAAGGAAGCCGGCGGCACAGAAGGCGTTCTGTACCACCAGCTGGTCCTCACGCGCGCGCCCGGCGTCGAATTACCGAAAGTAGTCAGCGAAGGTGAGCAGCGCTGCCTTTCCATCGCCGCCTTCTTCGCCGAGCTGAGCACAGCCGACGATCCCTCAGGCATTGTTTTCGATGATCCCGTGTCTTCTCTTGACTACAAGTGGCGAGAGAATGTGGCGCGCCGACTGGTCGAAGAGGCAAAGACACGGCAGGTCATTGTCTTTACACACGATGTCGTATTCCTGCTCCTTCTCAAGGAATTTGCCGCAGAAAAGAGTGTTTCACAGTGCGATCAGCATGTCCGGCAACTATCAGGAAGCGCGGGCGTCTGCGCCGAGGAACTGCCTTGGGTGGCGCTCAAGGTTTCACAACGCATCCGCCATCTAAAGAAACTCTTGCAGGATGCCGAAAAGCTTCACCGCAAGGGTCATCAAGATGCGTATGAGAAGGACGCCAAACAGATATACGGGTATCTCCGGGAAGCATGGGAGCGTGGCCTCGAAGAAGTACTTCTAAGTGGCGTTGTGGAACGCTACAGACCCAGTGTCCAAACACGGCAGGTCGCGTTGATCTCGGATATCACAGCGGAAGACTGCAAGGCCGTAGAGAATGCAATGACAAAGTGCTCAAAATGGCTACGAGGACATGACCAAGCCGCGGCTGCGCGGGCCGACATCCCTGCGCCTGAGGTCCTAGCAGCAGATATAGCTGCGCTTGAGGATTGGGTCACTACGATCCGTAAACGCCGCTGAAAGAGTGCGGGGGTCGCGTCGCCATAAGCAATGTCATTATCAAACGAGCGGTCGAGAACATCCGGGCCAATACCACCGCCTAAACGCCTGTCGTTGAGATGATTATCAATGTCATTCAGACAATCGACGAGGCCGGGCGGATGGATGTAAAATTTCAATTCGGGCACTACGCAACAGCCAAACCGAGCTCGACGATATCGGACAACATGAACGTCTGCAAGAAATTGCCGAAGGAAATAGAGCACTGGACTCTGGCCTCATCGCAGTAGAAATTGGTTAAGATCGGGGTCATGGTCGTCAGACATAGTCACTATATTACTTTACTTTCCAATTGGCCGCGGTCACAGTGCTAGGATGGATGTTTGGATAAATTCTAGCGCGTATCGCCCGGCTACGAGCGTCGCCGGTGCCAGCTTAATTCGAGCAGTGGTTGGTGTGCAAAAGAAAACCACGGGAGACATGTACCTTGAAAACGTAGAAACATCTTAACGTAAATATGGAGTGAAATCGGAAAGGTTTGATTGGGGGATGAGGCCTATTGCATGAGAGAGTAGACCTCTGTGGGGAAAAAGGTGTTTGGGGATTGCATATTTTGCTTACTCTGCAAAAAACTTGAGTATATGTTTCAAAGGCATGTAGTCAACACTTTATTTACCGCACATAGAATTGAATAAAACTTCCCTTGTGTTAAGTTTGTTGTTGGAGACATTACTCCGACACCAGATGATTACTTCGACAGAATGGAATAAGTGATAGAAGCTCTGGCAAGGCAGAAACCTTCCATCTAGTCAGGCCTAAGATAGCCATCTAAAGTTGGAGTGATAGTAAAACTAAGCTGAGAAATGTTTGTGGAGATCAGTAGAACACTTCATACGGATATTTACTTAAAGAAAAAATACGCAATATCTCAATATAATATATCTAGACATATAAAATGCTCCCTGACCTAAATTTAGATACCTCATCAGGTTTGTAACACCAAACATAGTTCCATTGGATGCTATAACATCGCGTGAACTAATATTGAACCCATAACTGACGAAGTCTTTTAGGCATACACTAGGTCAATGAACTGGAGATTGGAATAATGAAATGGGTAACGACACTTATAGCGATGGTTTTAGCGGTTACGATATTGACTTACCCGATCACTGCACAAGAAAAACCAAGCCTCTTTAAGTATCTTTCGAGTGCTGAGCTCAAGGTTTTCGTTTTCTCTACAGAGCAAAACGCTACCCTTAAAGCGATACGTGCTGACCCCGCAGCGACAAACTTAAGGGTCGGAAGAGCGTCGCTAGATGCCGTGCAGGAAGCCCAAGCTATGTCAATCTTATTACCAACACCACCCGGAATAGAAGAGGAGTTGACCGCATCATTTGACAGTCTAAACTTCGAACAACGCACGGATCGTGACTATAGCTTGTACGCGCAAGGAACAACCCCCGAGACTGAGGTTTCTCTAGTTGTGCTGGGTTTGGATGTGTCCGGCACGATCAAGCATAACGGCAATGTCTACAAGGTGCATCCGTTGGGAGCTGGGATCACCGCAGTTTATCTATACAATATCAACCAGTTGCAAGATCACCCGAAGAACTATAGAGATTTCATTAAGAAACAAAGCCACTTCTTGGTACCTAAAGGTCCAGTGCCAAACCTGCCTACAACAATGTCTAGCGACCTTGTAATCGATGTACTAGTCGCATACACCGCACGTGCCCGTAACGAGGCTGGCAACATTAACGGACTTGTTCAATTAGCGTTCGACGAGACTAAACGGATATATGCTAACAGCCGAATTAAACCTCGCCTGCGACTAGTTCACAAATATCTGACTAGCTACCAGGAAAGTGGCGATATGGAAACAGATCTCTCTCGTTTGCGTTCATCCAACGATGGTTATATTGATGAAATTCATGCGCGACGCAACCTCTATAAGGCCGATTTGGTGGTGCTACTAGTCGGACGTAATGAATATTGTGGTGTTGGTTACCAATATGCGAATCAGAGTTGGGCTTTTAGTGTTGTCGGACAAAACTGTGCAACCAGCTACTACTCCTTTGCACACGAACTTGGCCACAATCAGGGTGCTCATCACGACCCGGATACGGATAGCAACAAAAACTTCGCTTATGGTCATGGTTTCTGCAACTCGCCGGATAATTGGCGAACCGTGATGTCTTACAATTCTGGCTCCAGTTGCCGCAACCGTCTCCAATACTTTTCCAACCCTCGCGTTTCTCATATGGGTGCGCTGACGGGGGATGCCAGCTTGCGCAATAACGCACGAGTGATTAACGAAACCGCTTACCGCGTTGCGAACTTCCGCGCACTGAATTGCACTGGTTGGAAGGACGATAGGAACATTCCTGGGAAAACTGGAACTTTCTATAATTTGGCTTCCTCCATGGATATCGTCCGCTGTCTAAACGAAGGCAATGATCTAGAGGCTAGAGATAAACGAGGAGCCACTCCGTTACACAAAGCGGTCCTTAATAATAACGCTGAAGCCGTCAAAGCTCTTTTGGACGCTGGGGCGAGATTGGAATCTAAATATGCAGAAGCTTCCCAAAGCACTGCTCTGCATTTGGCAGCGGAAGTAGGATTTACAAAAATAGTCACCATATTACTTTCAGGTGGTGCGAACCTAGAATCACAGGACGAATTTAAAGACTCGCCGCTACACAGAGCAGCATATGCCGCGCGCAGAAGAGGAACAGACCATAAATCAGTTACCGCGCGTTCACATGCTGTAGCAAATATTAAGGCGTTGATTGCCGCTGGTGCGAAGTTAGAAACACGAAATAAAAATGGAATTACACCTTTGCATAGGCTAGTAAAAAACAGTGAAAATGTGGTAAATGGCGCTTTAGACAACATTGATGAAACCAGAGTCGTTGGAGAAGCTATTAGAACATTGATTGTAGCTGGGGCGAATTTAGAAGCTCAGGATAAGGATGAAGGAACGCCGTTACATTTAGCAGCTACAAACAATGTCTATGACCAAGCAGTATCAATTATCGCTTTGATTGAAGCAGGAGCAAATCTTTCTGCCGAAGATGCACTTGGGAAAACACCATTGCACCGGGCTTCGGAGTTTAACGCGCATAAACATCGACCAGTTGAAATTTGTGAACCGAAGTTTCCCAATCCTGCACAACCCAACTGTAGTACCAAGACTAGGCGAGCTCATGGGGTACACATTCGAAATGCTACGGCCGCTATACATGCATTGTTGAATGCGGGTGCGGATGCAACCGCTCGTACGAAAGAAGGGAAGACAGCGTTTGAACTGGTGGAAGATGGCTCGCCAATCAAGAATACTGAAGCCTACAGACGGCTAAAAGAAGCACAGTTTGGCAAACCTTAGTGAATAAATGTTTCAGCGGATAGCCATTTTTGTTGCTATCATATCTGGAATATGAGTGTTCTGTATCAAACGGTTTCTCTACTCATTTCAATTTCGTCCACCTCATCAAAAAACGTCACACCGGCGACTACACAGGCCAGTAAACAGAAGTCGCGTAGGTGACTCCATCTTCTCCGGCTGACCATGGCGAGTTGATATACAAGACTCAGCGCCGTCTTCTCGCTCAGACAAATCCTGATCTTAGCCAATCGCGGCCTTATTGTAACGAAGATCGACACAATGGGGTTGATGATTTTCAGGTTCTGCCAGCACGCTACCGGGATGTCGTAGCTGGGGAACTGTACCTCTAGGTCCCTAGCCGAGCAGCGAAGACGAATACCGGTGTTCACTGCTATTCATCCACCTCCCTCGTTCAATAAAACTAATCAACCACGAAAACCAAAAACCTGTACGCACATTCACCACTCACTCCCCTGATTCTTGCCCTTCTCCGCCAAGAGGCCGAGCCGGGCGGGGAGAGGGCGGACCCGGGAAGGTTCGAGAGCGTTCCCGGGTCGTTGCCACCCCATCCACAGGAGGAGATACGCATGACCCATCCCGAACCAACCATCCGTTCCATCCCGCTGAGCCGACTAGAGCTTGCGCCGGAGAACGTACGCAAGACGCCGGCCGACCCGTCCGCCTTCGCGGAGCTCAAGGTCTCCATCGCGGCCCACGGCCTGCTGGAGAACCTGATCGTCAGGGCAGAGGACACAGGCGCTGACCCCGGATCGGGTCCGGGCCAGGTTCTGGGCGAGCGCTGCGCCGTGGTCGCCGGCGGACGCCGCCTCGCCGCCATGAAAACCCTGGCGGAAGAGGGCGTCCTCGACGCAGACCACCCCGTGCCCTGTCGGGTGATCGGCGCGGCGGAGAATGCAGGAGAGCTGTCCCTCGCCGAGAACGTGGTGCGTGTCGCCATGCACCCCGCCGACCAGATCGTCGCGTTCACCAGGCTTAGCCGTTCGGGGGTATCCGTATCCGCCATCGCGGCGCGCTTCGGCTTGGCGGAGCGCCTGGTCGAACAACGCCTGAGTCTCGGCGGCGCCGCGCCCGAGTTGCTCGACGCCTACCGGGCCGAAGAGATGGACCTCGACACCCTCAAGGCCTTCACGGTCACGACCGACCACGCCCGGCAGATGGCGGTCTGGGAACAGGTGAAGGACCAGGGCTACGGGCCGAGCGGCTGGCAGGTGAGGCGCCTGCTGACGGAGGAGAGGGTATCCGCCCTCTCTGCCGTGGCGCGCTTCGTGGGCGAAGAATCCTACGAGGCGGCGGGGGGTACGCTCACGCGCGATCTGTTCGCGGAAGAGGACGCCCGTGGAATATGGTTCGACGACCCCGCCCTCCTGAACGAGCTCGCGGCACAGAAGCTCCGTGCGGCGGCGGATGAACTGAAGAAGCGCTGGAAGTGGGCCGAGGCGGTGGTCGAGGCCGACTGGAGCGCCATCGCGGGCTTCGGGCGGATAAGCCCCGAGCCGGGCGCTCCCACCGATGAGGAGAAAGCCGAGCGGGAGAGGCTGTGGGCCCGCCACGACGAACTCGTGAACACGGACGAGGACGAGTGGACGGACGAGCTCGGCCAGGAGGCCGAAGCGCTCGAAGCGCGCCTGCGCTCGATCGACGAGGCCGTGAGCGCGCGGGCCGCGTTCCGGCCGGGCGATTACGAACTGGCGGGCTGCATCGCGACGGTCGGCCATGACGGCGCGCTCAAGGTCGTCGAGGGCCTCGTGAGGCCCGAGGACATGCCCGGGCGCACGAACGCGGGCGAGGCGAACGGCGCCGATCCGGGCCGCGTGGACGCGCCGCTCGCGGCGCCCCCCGACCCGCGCGCGAAGGTCCGCAAGGAGACGGGGATCGGGATCGGCCTCGCCGACGATCTGCGCGCCGTCCGCACGACGCTCGTCAAGGCGCATTTGTCGGGAGACTTCGAGGCGGCCTTCGACCTCGCACTCTTCCAACTCGCGCGCGCGGTATTCTTTGAAGGCTACCGGGCCAGCGCGCTCGACATCGCCTTCAGGGAGACCGCCGACAGGCCGACGTCGCGAATGAGCGACGAGGACTTCGCCGCCTGGAGCCCCGGCGAAGCCATGCTCGAAGACCGCCCGGGCCTCGCACTCGACTGGATGGAGGATGAGGACGAGGGCGAGTCCTTCGCGGCGATGCGGGCGCTGCCCGAAGCGGAGAAAAAGGCCCTGTACGCGGCGGCGGTCGCGCGCTCGCTCAAGGGACAGCTCGCCTTCGAGCCGGACGCCCGGCCCGAATTCGAGGCCACGGTCGCCAGGCTCGATATCGACTTCGCGAAACACGTGCGCCCGTCGGCGGACATGTTCTGGTCGCGCATCACGAAGGACCGCATTCTCGCCGTCGCGCGCGCGACGCTGGGACCCGTCTGGGCCTCTGCGCGCGCGAAGTACAAGAAGGCGGACCTGGCCCTGGCGATGGAAGAAGCCTTCGCCGCCGACCCGCCCGAAGGACTGAAAGAAAAGGCGCACGCCGCAGCACTCGCCTGGACGCCGCCCGGGTTCGCGCCCTTCGATACGGGCCGGGTGGAGGAGGCCGTGGAGGAAGACCCGCCGTCCGGAGAACCCGGACCGGACGCCGTCGATGGCGAGACGCCCGATTCCGCCGCCGGCGACGCTTCCTCCGACGCGGAATCCGGCTCCCCCGCAGACGATACCGCGGGGGGCGACGCCCCGGCGGGCGGGGAACTCGCCCGGGCGATCGATGCGATGAATGCGGTCCCCACCGCGGACGGTAGTCCGAGGGTGATCGTGCAGGGATTCGACACCGTGAACGGCGAGGGGACCGATATACCGGAGTTCCTGCACGGGGACTGACTCGCGAATACGTCCAGGATGGCGCCCCGCGGCATTTGCTGCGGGGCACTTTTTCGTTTTCACGCCAAAGGGAGTCCATGACATGAGCCACACACCGAATGCCGCGCCGCGCCCCGGGCGGATCCGCGCCCGTATCCACGAGGGCGCTCTTCATCGCGTCACGAGGATGTATACGGCAGGCCTCGCCGACGTTTTCACCGAGGCGCTGCAGAACAGCCGCCGCGCGGGAGCGACGCGCGTCCGCGTCGCCACCCATGAGGCGTCCGGGGCGCAGGCCGTCACCATCACCGACGACGGGGCCGGGATCGCCGACCCCGCCGTGCTCCTCTCCTTCGGCGAGAACGGCTGGAGCGAGGAAACCGTACGGCGCGAGGACGCGGCCGGGATGGGTTTCCTGAGCCTGGCGCGCCGCGGCTGCACGGTCGCGTCGAGGACACGCTCCGTCGCCGGCTGGCGCGTCGACCTCACGCCCGCGCACTTCCTGGGAGAGGCGGAAGCCGACGTCGTCCCCGACGAGGATGCGCCCCTGCCCCACGGGACGGCGGTGCGCTTCCGTACGGAAGAGGCCCGCGAGGTCATCCGGCGCGCGCTCGAGAACGCGGCCCGGCACTACCCGCTCCCGGTAACGCTTGACGGTGATACTCTCCCGCGCCGGAACTTCCTCGGAAACGCCGTCCACACGGAATCCTGGCGCGGCCTCGTCTTCGGCGTCCTGAACAGCGGAAGCCGCTACCGGGACGAACCCGATCTCAACTTCCACGGCCTGATCCTGCCGGTTCACCTGCCCACCGTCCATCCGGTCGACGGCCCGGCCTGGTCGGTGCGCGCCGACGTCGAGGACTGTGCGGAGCTCGAACTCGTCCTGCCGGCGCGCAAGGAAGCGGTCGAGACGCCGTTCCTGGAGGAGATGCGGGAAGCCGCCCGTACCGCGATCTACCGGGCGATGCCTAAGGCCGATCCCGTGCCCGTCGTCGCATTCGGGGAGTGGACGCGCGCGCGGGCGGCAGGCGTCGAACTGCCGGAACCGGCGCCCGCGCTGCGCCCCTGGCGGCCTCCCATCGCCGATATCGACAACTGGCTCGCGGGACC
>JAPPHK010000115.1 GCA_028820795.1 Nitrospinota bacterium
GAATAGGCGTTACGTCACGAATGAGACTCACCTCGAGCCCCGCCGCGGCCAGCGAACGAATCGCAGCCTCTCGGCCGGAACCGGGACCGCTTACATAAACTTCGACCGACGTCACACCCAAGTCCAACGCTTTCTTGGCGACATCCGCAGCAGCCATCTGCGCGGCGAAAGGCGTACTTTTCCGGGAACCCTTGAAACCTTGCCCGCCAGCCGTGGACCAGCAAACCACGTTCCCGCCCGTGTCGGAAATCGAGATCATCGTGTTGTTGAAGGTCGCCAGAATGTGAGCCTGCCCCTTGCCGATGGCTCTTCGCTCACGACGGCGCTTTCCACCACGTTTTCCTCTACCAGCTTGAGCCAATTGAGATCTCCTGCCTGATAAGAGACGAAATCAAAAAAATCAGTTGTCCTTTTTCTTTGCGCCCACCGTCTTGCGCGGCCCCTTGCGGGTACGCGCGTTCGTGTGGGTTCTTTGGCCGCGAACGGGCAGTCCGCGACGGTGCCGGAGGCCCCGGTAAGTGCCGATGTCCATCAGTCTTTTGATGTTCATCGTCACCCTGCTCCTCAAATCGCCCTCCACTGCATAGCCGCGTTCAATAATCTCTCGAAGGGTCTGCACCTCGGCTTCCGAGAGGTCCTTCACCTTCAAGAAGGTATCGATTTTCGCTTCTTCCACTATCTTGTTCGCGGAAGTACGCCCGATCCCATATATATAGGTCAATGCGATGTTGACGTTCTTCTCGTTTGGTATATCCACTCCGGCAATACGGGCCATTCGCGTTCTCCTATATTTCCTTTTCGCCGCCTCAGCCTTGGCGCTGCTTGTGCTTGGGGTTCGAACACAAAACGCGCACGACACCCTTGCGGCGGATGACCTTGCATTTGTCACACATCGGCTTGACGGAACTTCTCACCTTCATTTCCTGACTCCAGATTTCACATGAAACATCTACTTGTAGCGACTCGTTATCCGCCCTCTCGTCAAATCGTAAGGGGATAGCTCCACCTTGACGTTGTCCCCCGGGAGAATCCGGATAAAATGCATCCGCATTTTCCCCGAGATATGGGCCAACACCTTGTGACCTCCCTCGAGTTCAACGCGAAACATCGCGTTCGGCAGCGGCTCCACGACGATTCCGTCCACCTCTATCACGCCTTCCTTTGGAGCCCTCTCCTCACGCTCCACCTGATCGCGCTTTCTCTGCTTCCTGCTCCCCCCTCGTCGCGGTCTCCTCATGCGGCCAAACTCAGAATATCCGGGCCGTCTTCGGTGATGGCGACAGAGTGTTCAAAATGCGCGGAGAGTTTTTCGTCCGCCGTAACGACTGTCCATTCATCGCTTAAAACCTTCACGTCATGAACGCCCATGTTCAGCATCGGCTCAATCGCGAGAACCATGCCCGCCTTAAGCTCCGGCCCCGTGCCGGGTTCGCCGAAATTCGGAACCTGGGGTTCCTCATGAAGATTCGTTCCCACTCCATGCCCCACATAGGCGCGAACCACCGAAAACCCGGCGCTTTCCGCGTGCTTTTGCACGGCGTGTGAAATATCAAACAACCGGTTGCCCGGTTTCGCCTGCTCGATGCCCTTGAAAAGAGACTCCTCACAGTATTTCAACAACTTTCCCACCTCGGGAACAACGTCGCCAACCGGGAAGGTGACCGCATGATCTCCGTAGTAGCCAAACAATTTCGCCCCGACATCAACGCTGACGATGTCTCCCTCTTTGAGTTCCCGGCCGGAGGGTACTCCATGAACCACCTCTTCGTTGACCGAAGCGCATATCGTGTGCTGATAGCCTCTGTACCCCTTAAATGCGGGTATTGCTCCTTGATCACGAATGATCCGCTCCGCCAAAGTGTCCAACTCCAAGGTGGTAACTCCAGGCCGAATCGCTCTTTTGAGTTCCGTCATTACGCTCATCACTACCCGGTTGCTGGCTCGCAAGCGTTCTATCTCTTTTCGCGAACGAAGGATGATAGCCATCAAGCAAGCACCTGGGCAATACCTTCCTCCACCTTCTGCGCGATGTTCTCGATGTTGCCCTCACCGTCGATTTCAGCGAGTTTGCCCTTTTCGCGATAAAACGCCACCAACGGTTCAGTATGCTCCCGGTACAGTTTCAGGCGGCGAAGCACCGTGCTCGTCATGTCGTCCTCGCGCTGGTAGAGGTCTCCTCCACACACGGAACAAAGCGAGGAGTCCATATTGGGATAGACAGCGCCGCATTTCCTGCACGTGAGTCTACCCGCCAGACGAGCCACCACGGACTCGCTCGACACATTGAAATAGATAACCACATCCACGCTGTCCGGCAAAACTTTCTCTAGGGCCTCGCCCTGTTCAATCGTTCTGGGAAAACCATCCAGGATGAATCCATTCGCACAGTCCTCTCGGGAAATGCGCTCCTCGATCACCGAAATGATAAGCTCGTCGGGCACGAGACAACCCTGGTTGATGATATCTCCCACCTGCTGGCCGAGCGCCGTCTTTTCCTCCACCGCCTGGCGCAACATGTCTCCCGTCGAGATTTCGGGCACCTGCAGGGATTTCGATAGCGTAGTGCCCTGGGTCCCTTTTCCCGATCCAGGAGGGCCTAGAAGAATAATTTTCACGCTAGCCCGCACGCCCCCGTATACGCCCACGACGCAGGAATCCCTCATAATTTCTCATCACCAGATGAGACTCTATCTGCCGCTGGGTATCGACCGCAACGCCCACGACAATCAGCAGCGCCGTACCACCGAAGAAGAACGGCACGTTGAACCACTGGATCAGATACGTTGGTAAAATGACGATGGCGCTCAGATAGATGGCGCCCAGGAACGTCAGCCGGCTCAGGGTACGATCGATGAAATCCGCGGTGGGCCGGCCCGGGCGCCTTCCCGGAATAAAGCCGCCGTACTTCCTCAAATTCTCCGCCACGTCCATCGGATTGAAGATGATGGCGGTATAGAAATAAGCGAAAAAGAATATCAGCACGACCGTCAACACCACGTACCAGGTGCTCGGCGGCGTGAGCGCAGCACTCAATTGCTGGAGCCAGTCCACATTCGAGAACTGCGCGATAGTAGCGGGAAATAGAATCATCGAACTCGCGAAGATCGGCGGTATGACTCCCGAGGTATTGACCTTCAATGGCAGGTGCGTTTCCTGGCCACCCGCCATTCTCCGGCCCACCATCCGTTTCGCGTATTGTACCCTGATTCGCCGTTGTCCCGCCTCGAACCAGACCACGAGTCCCACGACGGCCACCATCCCTACCGCCAGCACGATCATCACGAAAGGCTGCAACTCGCCGGTGCCCAGCAGGCGGAAGGTATTGATAATCGCACCGGGCAAACCGGCAACGATGCCTGCGAAAATGATGAGGGAAATGCCGTTGCCGATGCCGCGCTCGGTAATTTGCTCGCCAAGCCACATGATGAACGAAGTACCCGCCACCAGCGTGAGAACCGTCATCAACCGGAACCCCCAACCCGGGTCCGGCACCACGAGCGCTCCCGTGGGAGCGGACATTTGCTCAATGCCGATGGCGATGCCGAAACCCTGCACCGTCGAGAGAAAAACAGTGCCGTAGCGCGTGTACTGGTTGATCTTCTTGCGTCCCGAATCCCCTTCCTTCTTCAGACGCTCCAGATGGGGAACCGCGACCGTGAGCAATTCCAGGATGATGGAGGCGCTGATGTAAGGCATGATGCCCAAGGCGAAAATCGTCAGCTGGCTCAAGGCGCCGCCCGTGAAAAGATCGAAAAACTGCATGAGTGTGCCGCCGCCACGGCTCAACTCTGCGAAAAAGGCGGCCAGCGCCACGGTGTCGATCCCCGGCGTGGGAATATGCGCCCCGATTCGATAGACAGCCAGAATACCGAGCGTGAAGAGAATCCTGTTTTTCAACTCGGGCACCTGGAAGATACTGGGAACGCCGCCTTCCCTCACTCGCTTTTATCCTCCGGCTTCGCGGCCAGGGCCACGATCTCTACGCTACCGCCCGCGTTCTCTATTTTCTGGCGAGCCGTTTCGCTGCATTTTTGAATCTTGAGGTGAATCGCGCGGTCAACCTCACCGTCGCCCAGAAGCTTTACGCCGTCCTTGGACACCGTCCGGACAAGGCCGGCTGCTCGCAGGGCATCGGCGTCGACGCTCGCTCCATCCGCCAGCACGACAAGGCGCCCCACGTTCAACTCGGAAAACTCTTTTTTGAAGCGGTTGTTGAACCCGCGTTTCGGCAAACGGCGCTGGAGCGGCATTTGTCCGCCCTCGAAACCCACCTTCCGGCTATAGCCGGACCGCGATTTCTGGCCCTTGTGACCACGCGTCGACGTCTTGCCCCTGCCGGAGCCCACGCCACGTCCTATGCGCCGCCGGGCCTTTACCGCCCCGTCCGGGGAAGACAAATCGCCCAGGCCCGTAAATGAATTTTCTGGCTTCGCGTCGTTCTCGGACATTTGAATCCGGGGACCTAGGCCCCCTCCTCCACTTCTACGAGGTGCTTGATCTTGAACACCATGCCGCGAATACAAGCGTTGTCCGCCTTCACGACTGTCTGGTTGATCCGCCTCAGACCCAAACCATGCAAAACGGCGCGCTGTTTCACGTTGGAACCGGATGTGCTCTTTCTCAAGGTGATTTTGATCTTATCCTGCGCCATCTTTTCCTCTATTCTTCTTTCGCGCCGTCATCTTCCGCGTCATCGGCGTCAGCGGCTTCGACGTCCACGGCATCGCTTTCCTCTGCAACTTCCGCAACGACCTCAGCATCCACCACCGCTACCTCGACATCCTCCGCCACTGCGCCATCGGCGGCGTCATCGGCCAAACCGATTCCCCGCAGCGCGAAAACTTCATCCCTGTTGCGCAGCGAACTCAAGCCCTGCAGCGTCGCCTTGGCCGCGTTGTGCGGATTGTTCGTGCCGATGCATTTCGTCAATATGTCGCGCACTCCGGCGACATCCAGAACCGCGCGTACGGGGCCGCCTGCGATGACGCCCGTCCCCCGCGCCGCCGGCTTGAGAAGCACGCGGCCCGCACCGTATTTGCCCATCGTCTGGTGGGGAATGGTCTCATGGTCGAGGGCCACCTTCACCATCGACTTGCGGGCCTTCTCCACGCCCTTGCGAATGGCTTCGGGCACTTCGTTCGCCTTACCCATCCCGATGCCGACCTGCCCTTTTCTGTCACCGACGGTCACCAAGGCGCTGAAACTGAAGCGCCTGCCGCCCTTCACCACCTTGGCCACGCGGTTCACGTAGATCACCCGGTCGATGAATTCACGCTCTTCGGGATTCTCGGGCTCTCTGTCCCGGCCCCTTCTCGCCTCTCGCGCCATCAGAAACTTACCCCCGTATCTCTCACGCTGTCGGCCAGCGCCTTCACGCGGCCATGATAGAGATAGCCGTTGCGATCAAAAACCACTTTGTCCACACCCTGGGCCTTCGCGCGATCAGCCAGCAGCTTGCCGACGATGGCAGCTCCAGACACGTTACCAGCGCCCGCGTTTTCGGCGTCCTTCGCCTGGGTTGCGAAATCCTTCTCGCGCGAGGAAGCCGCAGCCAGTGTTTGGCCCGAGACGTCATCTATCACCTGGGCATAGATGTGTCCGCCGCTCCTGAAAACCGTCAAGCGCGGCCGCTCGCTCGTCCCGCGGCACTTTTTGCGGATTCTAACCTTTCTCTTGAACCTCGCCTCAAGCTTGCTCAGTCGACCCACTTCTCAAACCTCCCGCACTACACGCCGGCCTTGCCGACCTTGCGGCGAACCGTCTCGCCCGCATAGCGGATGCCTTTTCCCTTATACGGCTCGGGGGGCTTCACCTTGCGGATTTCGGCGGCCACCCAGCCCACCATCTGTTTGTCGATGCCCTTCACCTTGATCGCCGTGCGGTTGCGGTCACTCTGCACCTCGAAGGTGATGCCCTCAATCGGTTCGATGCTCACCGGATGCGAATAACCCACGTTCAGGACGACTCCCTTGCCTCTTTCCTCCACGCGGTATCCCAGGCCGATTATCTCGAGTTCCTTTTCGAACCCTTTTGTCACGCCTTCGACCATATTGGCGATCAACGAGCGCGTGAGGCCGTGCAGCGACTTGTCCTGACGCGATTCACTGATGCGTGTGACGATAATGTTCCCATCATCTATCTCCACCTTCGGCCTGTGGTGCAACTCGAGTTCGAGTTCTCCCAGAGGCCCCTTGACGGAGATGTGCCTTCCATCGAGCTTCACCTCCACGCCCGAGGGTATGGGAATCGGCATTTTTCCGATGCGTGACATTCAGACCACCTCACCAAATTTCACAAAGAACTTCACCGCCTACACCCAGATTTCTCGCTTCCTCATCCGTCACCACGCCTCGCGACGTCGTGAGTATGGCGATTCCCATGCCGTTGAGCACCCTGGGAACCGACTCCTTGTTCACGTAAACACGGAGACCGGGCTTGCTGACGCGCTTGAGACCGCTCAACACCAACTTGCCGTCCTGGGACGGTTTGAGTTCCACCTTGATCTGCGTCTGTCCAGCAGGCCCGGGTTCAATATCGTATCCTTTGATGTAGCCTTGGGACTTCAGGATTCCGACGACTCGCGCCTTGAGTTCGCTGCCAGGAATCACAACGCTTTCATGACCCGCCCGCACCGCATTGCGAATGCGCGTCAGAAGATCGGCAATGGGATCCGTCATGCTCATATTCTTTGCTCTCCGACTACCAACTCGATTTCGTGACGCCCGGAATCTCGCCCTTGAGCGACAATTCACGGAAGCAGATTCGACAAATCTTGAAACGCCTCAAGTAGCCTCGCGGACGCCCGCAACGCTGGCAGCGGTTATACGCACGAACGCCGAACTTGGGCGTTTTCTTCTGTTTCGCAATCAAGCACTTTTTCGCCACTGTATTCCCTCTTAACTCACCCGAAAGGGCACGCCCAACTCGCGAAGCAGCGCCCTGCCCTCTTCATCCGTATCCGCCGACGTGTTCAGGACGACCCCGATGCCACGGGATCTCTCCACCTTGTCTATATCGATTTCGGGAAAAATGATCTGCTCTCGTATCCCGAGGCTGTAGTTCCCGCGTCCGTCGAAGGATTTTGGACTCAGCCCCCTGAAATCGCGCACGCGGGGGAGCGCCACGTTAACCAAGCGGTCTACAAAATCCCACATCCTCACGCCGCGAAGCGTCACCATCGCTCCAATGGGCATACCCTCGCGCAGCTTGAAATTCGCGATGGATTTCCTCGCGCGGGTGATGACGGGCTTCTGGCCCGCTATGCTCGTCAACTCGGAGACGCCGTTCTCGAGAGTCGCTGCATTCTGGACGGCTTCACCAAGTCCCATGTTCAGAGTGACCTTCAGGAGCCGCGGGATCTGCATGACGTTGGCGTATTCAAACTCCTTGCGGAGTTTTTCCATGATTTCGTCACGATAAAGCTGCAACATCCTGGGCACGTACGCCATTTCGAATAAAATCCTTCTCTCTTCTAGACCGTGTCGAGCAATTCGCCGCTGCGGTGCGTCACACGCACATGGGCGCCGTCTTCGAGCCTCTTTCTCCGGATCCGGGAGGGCTGGCTGGTTTTCGGGTCCACGGGCATGACATTGGAAATATGGATCTTGCCCTCCCGCTCCAGGATGCCCCCTTGCTGCTGTCCCTGGCTGGGTTTCGTGTGACGCTTTACAATGTTCACTTTCTCGACGATCACACGGTTTTCATCCTTGAGCACTTGAAGCACTTTCCCGGTCTTCCCTTTCTCGCGACCGGCGATCACCTGAACGATGTCGCCTTTTTTCACATGCGTTTTCCTTGAATTCGAACCCATATCGTCCCTCACAGAACCTCAGGCGCGAGCGAAACGATGCGCATGAACCGCTTGCGCCGCAACTCGCGAGCCACGGGTCCGAATATGCGCGTCCCCATCGGTTCGCGCGCGTCATTGATGATGACGATGGCATTGTCGTCAAAGCGGATATAAGTGCCGTCTTCACGCCCAGTTTCCTTGACGGTTCGAACGACGACGGCGCGCCTGACTTCCCCTTTTTTCACGGGACTATTCGGCACGGCTTCCTTTATTGCTACGACGATGATGTCCCCGATACGAGCATATCGCCGACGCGAGCCCCCCAGTACCTTGATACATTGGGCGCGCTTCGCCCCCGAATTGTCCGCTACGCTGCACATTGTTTCGACCTGAATCATTATCCCCGTTCCCTACTTGCTGCGCTCAATCACATCCAGAAGACGCCAGCGCTTCCTCCGGCTCAGCGGCCTCGTTTCAATGATGCGCACCCTGTCTCCCGTATGGAGAGAATTCTCATCGTCGTGAACCAGATATTTCTTGCGCCTGCGAACGACGCGCTTGAAAGTCGAATGCTTGAAAATACGCACCACCTCGACAGTGACGGTCTTGTCCAGCACGTCGCTTACGACTCTTCCTTCTCGAACTTTACGCCTGCCCCGAACCTCACTCATCTAAGATCCCTCTCCCTCAGCGTCCGCGGCCTGCGCATCTTCTCGTTCACGCTTTGAAGTCAACACCCGCGCCAGATCCCGCTTGAGTAAGCCGATGCGCGCCGTGTTGTCGAGTTGGGCCGTCGCCTTTCGAAAGCGCAGGTTGAACAACTCCTGCCTTAATTCCTTTTCCTTGAACCCGAGTTCATCATCGCTCAACTCGAGGACCTCGCTGTATTTCACGCCAACATCCCCCTCAGGAAGAGGTCACAATCCTGGTTTTGCACGGCAGCTTTTGGGCGGCCAGGCGAAGCGCTTCGCGGGCAATGTCATCGGCGACGCCGTCCATCTCGTAGAGAATTCTGCCCGCGCGCACGGGCGCCACCCAGTACTCGGGAGAACCCTTGCCCTTGCCCATTCGAACTTCGGCCGGTTTCTTGCACATGGGCTTGTCGGGGAAAAGGCGTATCCATATCCGCCCGCCGCGCTTTACGTGGCGCGTCATGGCGATGCGGGCCGCCTCGATCTGGCGCGCGGTGATGTGCGCCGTCTCCAGAGTCTGAAGTCCATAGGAGCCGAACGAGAGCGTCGAGCCGCGCTGGGCTTTACCGTCCAGGCGACCTTTCTGCATCTTTCTGAATTTCGTTCTTTTCGGTTGCAGCATTCCTCGCTCCTAAGCGCCTATTACGAACCGAGCGTCTGAGAAGGGATTCTTCTCGTTTGACGAATCGTCTCGCCTCTGAATATCCAGACCTTCACGCCGATGATCCCGTATGTCGTTTTGCCTTCGGCAAACCCGTAGTCGATTTCCGCACGAAGGGTCTGGAGCGGCACGCGCCCCTCCCTGTACCACTCGGTACGCGCAATCTCCGCACCGCCGAGTCTGCCGGAGCACTGAATCTTCACGCCCTTGGCTCCGAACCGAAGGGCCGAAGTCACCGCTTTTTTCATCGCGCGGCGAAATGCGATCCGGCGCTCGAGCTGCATGGCGATGTTCTCCGCCACGAGTTGAGCGTCCATCTCGGCCTTACGTACTTCCTTGATGTTCACATTCACCTGGCTGCCCGTGAGTTCCTGTAGATCCGCCTTCAGCCTGTCCACTTCCGCGCCGCGCTTTCCGATGATGATTCCAGGCCGGGCCGTCCAGATGTTGATGCGCGCGCGCTCGCTGGCGCGCTCTATCTCTACGTTGCTCACGCCTGCGTGCGAGAGGCGCTCTTTTACATAGGAGCGAATGCGCAGATCGTCCAAAAGCAAGTCGCCAAAATTGTGCTTGGCGAACCAGTGCGAATTCCAGCCTCTGGTGATGCCGACCCGAAAACCGATGGGATGAACTTTTTGACCCATGTTATCTCCCTAGCTCGCTTCGCCGATATCCACGCGAATGTGGCAACTTCTGTGTTTGACGCGGCCGATGCGCCCGCGTGCGCGCGCCCGGAACCGTTTGAGTGTCGGCCCCTCATCCACCCGAATGCTCTTCACGATGAGTCCCTCGGGGTCGTCGTGCTCACCCTTGTCGGTGGCGTTCGCGAGCGCAGAGAGAAGAACCTTCTCCACAACCTTGGCCGATGAACGTGTGGAAAGTCGCAAAAGGTTGAGGGCGTCCGCTACCCGCTTGCCACGGATCATATCCGCTATCTGGCGCGTCTTGCGCGGCTTGGCTCTGTAATACTTCAATATCGCCTTGGACATGTCATTCCCTTGCCTGTTTCGACTTATCCACTCAACCTACTTCAGTGTAATCTGCCGCTTCGTCATTCCCGAATGCGAGCGGAAAGTGCGGGTGGGGGAAAAATCCCCGAGTTTAAAACCCACCATGTTCTCCGTCACGTAAACGGGCACGAATTTCTTGCCGTTATGCACCGCGAACGTGTGACCAACGAAATCCGGGATGATGGTGGAGCGCCTCGACCAAGTCCTGATCATCCGCTTCTCGCCGCTCTCGTCCATCGCCTCCACTTTCTTGCGAAGGTGAGCGTCTACGAATGGACCTTTATGAAGAGACCGTGGCATCGCTATTCAATCTCCCTCGTATCCGGCTACCTGGATTTTCTTCGCCGAACGATGAATTTAGAAGAAGGCTTATCTTTCTTGCGCGTCTTGTATCCTTTGGTCGGCTTGCCCCACGGGGTCACCGGATGCCTTCCTCCCGAACTCTTTCCCTCGCCACCGCCCAGAGGGTGATCCACCGGGTTCATGGCCACACCGCGCACGTTGGGTCGACGACCCAGCCAGCGCTTGCGCCCCGCCTTGCCGAGGCTCACATTGCTGTGGTCGGAGTTTCCCACCTCGCCAATCGTGGCGTAGCATGAAAGGTGAATCATGCGCACCTCGCCGGAGGATAGTCGAAACTGCGCGTAACTCCCCTCCTTCGCCATGAGTTGGGCGCTCACGCCTGCACTGCGGGCGATTTGTCCGCCGCGCCCAGGCTTCATTTCGATGTTGTGACACGTGGTGCCCAGCGGAATCCGCTCCACGGGCAGCGCGTTGCCGATTCGGATCTCCGCATCCGGTCCGGAACTGATGGTCGCGCCCACTTCCAGGCCATTTGGCGCGATGATGTAGCGCTTCTCCCCGTCCATATAGACGATGAGCGCCACCCGCGCAGAGCGGTTCGGGTCATACTCGATCGAGCGCACTTTGCCGGGTACGCCGGTTTTCTCGCGCCGAAAATCCACCACCCGGTAGCGGCGCTTGTGGCCCCCGCCCCTCTGGTAGGTGGTTATGCGGCCCCGGTTGTTCCGTCCGCCGGATTTCGAAATTCCCTTGGTCAGGGACTTCTCGGGCCGGTCCGCCGTGATCTCATCCCGCAGGAGAACGTCCTGGAATCTCCGCCCCGGAGAAGTCGGCTTGTATTTTTTTACCGGCATAACATGCGCCTCAAAAACTAAGTTGATTCAAAAAATTCGATCGTGTCGCCTTCGCGCAGCGTTACAATCGCTTTTTTCCATGCTGGTTTCGTTCCCTGGTAGCGGCCCATGCGAACCTTCTTCCCGGGCACCCGCATCGTGTTCACGTTCAGCACCGTGACGCCGAACAACTCCTGCACCGCTTTTTTTATCTCTATCTTGTTCGCTCCGATGGCTACCTCGAAAACGACCTTGTTCGCCATCTCGGTGCTCTCGATGCTTTTTTCCGTCACACAGGGTCTGCGAATGATGAATGTACTCTCCATGACCTAGCCCGCCAATCTTTCCGAGATACCGCCGAGCGCGCCCTTGGTGCAGACCAAATGCTCGTGGCCCATGATGTCGTATACGTTCAGGCCTTCGGGTTTCATCGGTTTGGCGCCCTTGATGTTTCTCGTCGCCAACTCGAAATTCCGCTCGCCCCCATCATCTACGATTAACGCCTTACGCCCGAGGTTCAGTTTCTCGATGATTTCCACCATGAGGCGCGTCTTCGGCTCCGGCAGATTGAGGTCGTGCACGATGAGCAGCTTTCCCTCTTTCCATTTCAAATTCAGAGCGCTCCTGAGCGCGCTACTTTTCATCTTCTTGTTCATCTTCTGGCTGTAATCGCGCGGCTTGGGGCCGAAGGTGGTTCCCCCGTGCCGCCAAATCGGGGATTTGACGTCGCCCGCGCGCGCGCGTCCTCCGCCCTTTTGGCGAAAAGGCTTCGAACCCGTGCCATGCACTTCCTTGCGGGTCAGCGTCGAATGCGTGCCCGCCCGCCGCGCCGCGAGTTGCGCTTTCACCATCTGGTGGATCAGGTGCATCTTGACCTCGCCGTCAAAAACCGACTCGGGCAAATCCATCTGCTCCACCACCTGTCCTTCGAGGTCATACACATCAATCTGGGGCATCTCGCTCCTCAACTCCCTCGTGCGGCCCGCTTGGAAGCCTTAAGAGGATTCAGGCTCCTGGCCTGTTCTTTCGGTTTTTCCAGTCCGCCCCTGTTGCCTTTGACGCTCTTGCGCAAAACCACAAATCCATTGTTCGCTCCCGGTACGGCGCCCCTGAGCAGAAGAAGATTCTGCTCTGGGATGATGTCCACCACCAAAAGCCCCTGCGTAGTGACCTTTTCATTCCCCATCTGGCCCGGCATCTTCTTGCCCTTGATGATCTTGGAGGGATACGCCGAAGCTCCCAACGCACCAGGCAGGCGATCGAACATGCCGCCGTGAGAGGCAGGCCCACCGCCGAATCCATGACGCTTCATCACGCCTGCGAAGCCGCGTCCTTTGCTTGTGCCCGTCACGTCAACCCGATCACCACGATCGAATATCGTCACGTCGATGAGGCTACCGGTCTCCAATTCCGCGTCCTCATCATCTTCCAGTGGAACTTCCTTCAGATAGCGAAACGGCTGCGTCCCTGCTTTTTGAAAATGCCCCAAGGCCGCCTTCGAGAGGCCCTTTTCCTTTCGGGGCATATACCCGAGTTGAGCAGACGCATAGCCGTCGTTCTCCTCGGTCTTACGCTGCACGACGGTGCAAGGGCCAGCCTCGACCACCGTAACGGAAATCGCTCCGCCATCCGGCGAGAACACCTGGGTCATCCCGATTTTTCGGCCAAGTAAAAATTGCATCACTTCATCCCGTCTAGTTCAGCTTGATCTCGACGTCCACGCCGGCGGCGAGTTCGAGCTTCATGAGCGCGTCCACCGTCTGCTGGGTGGGCTCCATGATGTCCACGAGCCGTTTGTGCGTCCGGATCTCGAACTGCTCCCTCGATTTCTTGTCAATGTGCGGACCGCGCAGCACCGTATATTTGTTGATGGACGTGGGCAGCGGCACCGGCCCCACCAGCGAAGCGCCCGTTCGCTTCACAGTATCGACGATTTCGCCCACGGACTGATCCAACAAGCGATGATCGTATGCCTTCAGTCGAATCCGAATCTTTTGGCTCATCTTTCGCGTTATCCTCTTACCGCTCTACTGGACGACTTCGGTGACGACGCCGGCCCCCACCGTGCGGC
>JAPPHK010000305.1 GCA_028820795.1 Nitrospinota bacterium
CTTCTGGGCGGCAGCCGGGTGGCGATTGACGGGACTTTTCTGAAGGCCGATGCGAACCTGAACAGCTTCCATACCAGGGGGTCCCTGGCAAGGTACCTGAAGCTTCTGGAGGAGAAGATTGCGGCGTATCACCGTCAGCTGGACGAGGCGGATGCGGAAGAGTATGCGGAGGGTTCGGAGGATCCGGAACTGGCAGTGAAGCTCGAGGCTCTGCTCGAGAGGCAACAAGAGAAGAAGGCATTGCAAAAGCGCCTGCTGGATAGCGGAGCGGGTCAGGTATCGGAGGTCGACGCCGACGCGCGGCTGCTGAGGAAGAACGGCAAGACGGTGGGCGGATACAACTATCAGATCGCGGTGGACGAGAGGCACAAGCTGATTGTCGCGGAGGATGTGGTACAGGACGGCAATGACACCGCTCAACTGGAGCCGATGATGACAAAAGCCCGCGAAGCCATGGGCAGCGAAGGCCTGGTGGGCCTGGCGGATTCGGGCTACTTCAAAGGCGCCCAGTTGAAGGGTTGCGAAGACAAGGGCATGGAGGCGTATGTTCCGATACCGGCCCAGGCGGTCCGCCAGGGCAGGGACGGGCGATTCGGCAGCGATGATTTCCGTTACGATGCGCAGGATGACACCTATGTCTGTCCAGCCGGAGAGCGACTGGCGAGAGGCGGCTCGACCTCGAGCAGGGGCAGGCGGTATTTCTTTTATCGCGGGACAGCGGCGGTTTGCCGGGATTGTTCGTTGTCGGGCCGATGCCTGGCGAAGTCGAGAGTGACGCGCAGGATACATCGCTGGGAGCATGAGGACGTGATAGACCGGCATCGCAAGAAGATGAGCGCCGATACACCGTTGATGCGCGGACGAAGCGTACTCGCCGAACATCCGTTCGGTACGCTCAGGCGCTGGGCGGGAATGGAGCATTTTCTGATGCGCGGACTCGACAAGTGCCGCGGCGAATTCAGCCTGATGACGCTGGGTTACAACTTCAAGCGGGTCATGAATTTGCTGGGCGAAGCCCCATTCACGGAGTATTGTCTGCAAAAACAGCGGCTGAGGACAGTTGGCGTGTGAACCTGCCGCCGATTCCCCGAATACTTGGCCGCGCTCCTGAACTAATCGACCACCAGGGCGATTCTCTCCCGGTCCTGTGGTGTTGTTGCTTCCATGGTTGAAGACAGTGTCCGGCCATCGGCCAGCCGGCTGCAAGCGTAAGCGAGCCCCGTTCCCGAGACTGTGTGAGGTCGATACTTTCACAGTCTCAATTGCCGAGGAAATCTGCGAATAACTTGCTGGATCAGGCGGATTCGGCGAGTTGAAATATGCCTTTTCCCTTAATTTATTCCGTCCTTTTAAGTTTTTCTCAGGATTGAAATGCCGACCTGTCAATCATTGAAAGACGTTCATCCAATCCGTATGAATTGATGTCCATTAACCGCTCGAAAAGGTCAAGACCAAGCTCCCTGGTTTCTGAAATACGATGAAGCGTTAGGGCAAGATCCACCAAATCACCAGCCCAAGCTACAGAGGCGCTGTGAATGTCACCCAAGGCTTGGCCTTCTTTTCTTTTTTGGACTAACGTATCCGCAACTTTATGCACAAGAGTCGGATTCCATCCTTCGCGTAACAGCCCTTTTAGTCGATCGATTAAGTATTCGCCACCAGCGAGAATAGCAGGCCGTGCTAGAAGGGCTTCCAAAAATTTGCGCGTATGGTCGTCAGCCGGCAAGGGATCGGTCTCATGAAATATCGCACTCAACGCATTCTCGACTGCCTTGCTTCCTGTCGCAGCGAGGCGAATCAAGAGCGGAGTGGTCAAAGCTCTAAGTGAAGGTTCACTCCAAGTTGCGACAAGAGTATGAGCGACTCCAAGGCGTAGCCCGTCAACAACAGGCGGATCATAATCCGCCCCTACCAGGAATCGTTCGATCCGCTCCCTGGTTTCCGGATTGTCCGGGTTGCGGCAAAGTTTCAACGCGATTATTTCAGCGGCGGCCTGCGGTCCCTTTTCCCACCTACCCGATATCCAGCCGCTGATAATACGCTCGAATGGTTGTTTCGGAAGCCAGGGCTGTATTCGCCCGATGAGCCAAACTCCAGTAGTACTGCAAAGGATTTCCGGATTGGAACGGAACAAAGACTCCAGAAAACTGAGCGCACGTTCTCGGTCAGCCGCGACCAAGTGCCATAGGTCTTCCGCTATCGCACGCCAGACTTCTGGGTTTTCACTACGCTCCAAGTGGCGATCCAAAATCGCGAGCCAAACGTCCACATCATGCGGGTTTCGGCAGAGATATCCGTGCATGAGTGCATCCAGATAGGGATAGTTTCCCTGTGGAACCGATCTAGCACCCCGATGACCCCATAGGAGGCTCTCGTAGTCCTCTTTGTGGTCTTCGCTCGTGGTTGGAACTCCATGGTAGTCGGCTCCACCGTCGCTTGATTGTCCAGTTGTTTCCGGGCACCAGTCCGTTATCCACGTTTCGAGAAGATTGCATGTCTTGTCATCCAGTCCTCCGGCGCGAAGGGCCAATTCCCGCAAACATCGGGCGGCGTTGGCCCTGAAAAATTCCGAAGTAAATCCACGCTCGTCGAGTTCGTGGATAGTTGCGATAAGTATCTCTGGCGGGGATGTGCCTTTGGCCATATCAGCCAAAGCTTCTCCCGCCGGATTTTCCATTTCCCCAGCCTTGAATCTTCGAATCAGATTTAGAGCACGATTTGGAGCACCATTAGCGAATTCAACGAATTCTCTGGAAGCTTGAATACTACCGCCGACGGGGTCCTGCCACTTGCGTCTGGGATGATCCCAGCCTGTATCATCGGTCAGTTCCTCGAACAACGCAAAGATTTGGTCATCCGTAGCTCTTTTCATTTGCTCGGCTGACATGGGGCTTCCAATGCTTTGGACCCCAGTCATATGTACGTCTTGGGTCGGTGTGTAGGGAAGAGCGCGCTCCTCTTCCCTCAAAAGTTGTCGTCCTGAAGGTGACAAACGCTCAAATGGAAACTTGCGTAGCAGTCTCAAGCGATGTTCGCGGGTCGATTTGCTAAGCTTCAGTCGAAATGCGGCATCCTCAACCCATGGAACCTCCCGGTACGAGGGCCAAGATGTGATTGCTCTTTCCAGACGCAGTGCTTCGTTGTCCTTCAACTTGGGCACCACAGCAGAGATTAAAGCCTGACTGTCCCGATGAAAATTGTTCATATCGCCAATGGCGAAACGCCTAGAATCCTCGATAAGATACTCCAGCACTTCCATCGGATGCTTTTGTGCAATCTTTTCTAGACCCATTGCAAGCAAACGGTGCACAAAATTCAGTTCTGTATTCTTGTTCGTCTCGACGAAGTCTAAAAAAGCCTCGGCGTCTGCTTCGGCAAAACCGTGAATCGCTACTATGATCGCATGCTGCAACGGTTGTCGATCATTTGTTTCTCGCATGAAGGCAAGACCTTGGTGATCTCGGTACTGGTTAAGAGATGGATTCTTGTCACTGGCCAGGCGTGCGAACAAATCGGTTAGCCATGGCCAGATTTCTTCTACGAACGCTTTCGGCGCTTTCATCGCGAGCTGTTCGATATTGTACCAGCCAGAACTGTTATCTATTAACTGTTCATAAGGGTTTAACACGTTAATTTTCCTGAGTGACTCGGCAATCTGTTCTTCGTTGGAAGCACCCGGCAATGATCGATCGGGTACTAGCGCGGGAGGCGGTTTCAATCTATTGATCCTGGCTTGCAAATAACGGGCGATGACTTTGGGTGCCAGATCGGGTCTGGATTTCGAAATTTTTTCAGCAAGATGCTGAACATAAAACACGTCGGCGGGCGCGTGATCAGCCAGTCGAGCGGCAATTTCCACACTCGACTCGTCCCATTGAGTCAAGTCCAGCAACGCCGTCAACGCGCACTTCAGGTATCTTTCATCCGCTATCCAGTATAACCCTACCAGCCGAAGTACCTCGCTAGGTTGGAATGCCACCGCTTGGCCCAAGAGAAAAGCAATCTCTTGAGCTTGCTCCGGTTGCTGGTTCATAAGTGATGGCAGGCGGCTATCCATTCGTGTAAACCAGGCGGGATTGCCGGTTACCGCGCGAATCATTCTTGCACGCAGGGCCGGTTCCTCCAGCTTCGAGAACAGCCGTTGAACTTCCTGTGCATCCGGGTCGGCAACTTGTCCCAGAAAATCTATGAGGAGGTAACGGAGGTGCGGCCGCAATTCTTTCCTTGTCCACAGCAGATGAAATTGTTCCCTGTAAACAGCCTTGTCACTCGCTCGCAAGTAGTTCAGCGCGCTCCACAGGATTGGACGGACGAAAAGTGACTCCTGTTTTTTCTCGACAATATATTCGGCCAAAGGCTGCCCGCCCCTCAAAAAAGAGCGTGCGCGTAAAAAATCGAACAAGGTCTGATGACGGAACGCTACACTCAGCCCGTTGTCCGATGACATCAGAACCCCCGTCCCCTCCAGATGTTGCATTTCGGTGCCGAATTCATGCTCGAAACGGGCTCGGCCGATCCAGATTTCCTCTTCCAGGGCCATAACCGCTGCGATATGTTCAGCTGCCTCGACCGTGCGCCCGCCATATATTTTTTCCAAGCGTTCACTGACGATGCGGGACAGCAAGCCCTGATAGTTGGTGAATAGCGGTTCATTCTCCTTGTCGGCCAAATACTCGAGAAACATTGCCAGATGCTGCGGTGTTCGCAGGACATCTCGGACGTCTTCGCTCCAGCCGTTGGTTTGAACCCCACGGGCCGCTGACAAGGGTTCAACCTGTTCCCATGAAAGGCGGGCGAGTGACACTTTCTCCGCATCCAGGGTGCTGATCCTCACGTCATTGTAAAATTCGAATTCGCGACATGACATCAACACGTGGAGATTTGGTACATCGCGAACAGCATTGACAAGTCGAAGCACAACCGAAAGACGCTCCGTGTGTTGATCCATTAAATCCGCGAGCGCATCCAGTTGGTCGATGAGCACTACGACGCGATGTTCGTCGGCCAGTTCCCGCAACACTCTCATTATCGGGAGCTCGCAACCTACCCAGTCATCCAGGTCATCGAGAGTCGTAATACTCCTGGGCAACTGATCGGCTTTGATGGCAAGCAACACCACATCTTCCTCGGAGAGTTTCACGCCCAGCCGTGCTAAAATGGCCGATTTGCCCTCGCCGGGTCCCCCGAGCAACACGGTTATCGCGGATTTGTCTTGAGTGGTCAGGCCATATAATTGATCCAGTTCGGGACGCTCAATCCAGTGTCCGTCAGTTTCTTGTGGCCAGTTAAGTAGTCCTTGCGAAACCGCGCCAAATGTCAGTTCGATAGATCGAGTATCGAGTGATATCGGCATGCAGGTAGATACAATGCCTTGGGTACTGTGGCTTATGGAACCGTCATTGAACGATATCTGAGCATATGGCTCCGGAACACCATCGACTTTCGCCAAGCGAGAGCGTAATCGATCGAATTGATTGTCCCAATCTGCTTGATTTCCGTGGAATGTGTGCGCTTGATAATCGAACAATTTACCGATCTCGTTCCGCAACTCGGGATGCAAATCATTGGAGGCGGGCATCTCAGCATCGCCCACGAGTATCGGCAGAACCACAACCTCGCCCGCGATTCGCCTCTCGATTGCAATAGCCACTTCCCGGTGGACGCGATCCACTTCAGGCTCCGATACTCGTTGGTTCAATTCATCAAGCCATTGAGGACCAATAATCACTAGTACTGCCGACACCGCTCGAATTGCGCGGTCGATTTCCTTTGGAAAATCATCGCCTGTCTCGATGTTAGCTACGTCGAAAAATAGTTCATCTTCATCGAACCAATACTTCAATCGTTCGAAAATTCGCCCCGCATATCCGGCGCTGTCGCTACGACGGTAACTGATAAATATTGATGGCATCATTTCAAATCCGACACTTGGTTATCACTTCTCCAATAAAGAGGTTTCAGGATATTCCCCACGTCGTTTTTATTTACGCTTTGAGCAGTCAAGCACTCCCTCTATTATACGATAAATATTGCGCATTGCGGCAGTTCAGTTGGGTCAAGTCCTGTAGAAGCTAGATAATTTCTTTGGGCGCATATCGGCCGAGGACTGACTGAGACCGATAACTGACTGGAGAGCACTCATCAGGTCTTGAAAACCAGTTGTCAGTGAATTGGTTTTCTCCCTTGATCAATCGGCTCCCGGTGTGTCTGACAAACCAACAAGCACACCGTCCATATCGCAAGAACAGGAACGATTGCGGGGGTAGCAGGAGACCAGAAAAACGTTGAAGCCCAAAACAGGAGGTCATTGCGGGCATCGAGTACTCCTGTGTCGTTTGGCGGTAGTATGTCGATGATGCCTGATACCTCGATATAATAGTGGTGGCCTTCCCCTGGTGATTGCGCCGGAATCATGCATCGAATACTCCACTGTGTCCTAGTTCTGTAAGGCTAGCTGTGAGCCCTTGGATGCCCAATGGTTATATTTGCTGCGCAGTGAATTTGCATATAATCTTAAATATATGCTATAAGGCTGATATTTACTGTACAGCAAAGAAGCAAAATGCTGATGTCTGATGAAGGGGTTATGGAAAAACAGCTGCTCGACCAGTTCCTGGAAACCCTGCGGGGGCTGCCCGAGGTGCAAGCGGAGTTGGGTTCGCTTATACAGCCCGGTGGCCCGGATCGAGGGTATGACGCCCGGGTTGATCTCAGGGCGGGAGGGAAGTCTGCCACCCTGATGGTAGAGGTGAAGAAGATCCTCTATCCTCGTGACGTGCGACAGGTGCTTTGGCGGTTCCAGGAATTTGCACAAGGATGGCCGCAATCAGCGGAAGAACGGCAAACGTTGTTCTTTCTTGTGGCCCAGTCAATTTCACCCGGAGCCAAAGAACTGCTGAGGGACAAGCGGGTCGGCTACTATGACATCGGGGGCAGCCTGTTTCTCCCTGCTCGAGACATCTACATCTACGTGGATAAGCCGCTCCCGAAAACCTTGTCGAAAACCATTCGCTCCTTGTTTTCGGGTCGCCGTGCGCAGGTGCTGCACGTCCTGCTGATGCGGTATGGCGAGTGGTTCGGAGTCAAGGAGATCGCGGAGCAGGCGCAGGTCTCACCCGCGACCGCCTCACAGGTGCTAACCGAACTGGAGAGGTTCGATTGGGTAGCGTCGCGCGGGCAGGGGCCAACCAAGGAACGCGATCTGCGAGAGCCTGGCGCTTTGCTGGATGCATGGGTCGAGCGACTGGCGGTGATGCGGTCCCCTGCAATGCGGCGTTACTTCGTGCCCTCGGTTCGCTCGGAGGATCTGGTCCGGAAGTTCGCCGAGGTCTTTGCCGCCCAAAAGGCTGAATACGCGCTCACCCACGAGGCGGCAGGGCAACGGTACGCGCCCTTTCTGTCGACTGTCTCCCAGGTGCGTTGCCGGGTGATGGCCGGCGCCGCGGCGGACAGGGCCCTGGACACACTCGATGCCCACATCGTCGACCGAGGCGCAAACCTTGTTATCATTGAGGTCAAGTCGTCCGGCGAGTTGCTGTTTCGAGAGCTGGTGGATGGGGCTTGGCTGGCGAGTCCCGTCCAGGTCTACCTCGACCTGATTTGCGGTGAGGGCCGCTCCAGGGAAATGGCGAAGCACCTGCGCCAGGAAAGGATTGGATTCTAGTGGCGAAGCCCCCGACCCGAGACGGCTACTCCGATCAGTACACGGTCGATTGTGAGCGCGTTCTCGTGACCCTGCTGCGCGGATTGGGCCCCTGGAAGGAGTCGGTAATTCTGATCGGCGGCTTGACGCCGAGATACCTGGTGAAGGCCAGACCACCGGCAGTGTCGGCGCATGCCGGTACACTCGACGTGGATATCGTCATCGACCTGCAGATTCTGGCCGAAACCGAGGCCTATAGCACGCTCGAGGACAACCTGCGAAGGATGTCGTTCGAGCCGTCCACGAACAAGCAGGGCCAGCCGTCCTTATGGCAATGGCAGACCCGCACTGAACATGGCGCGCTGATGGTGCTGGAACTGCTCGCCGACGCGCCCGAGATCGCCGGTGGTAGGGTTCAGCTGCTGCCCACGGAAGGTACCATCTCCGCGCTCAACATCCCGCACTCGTCCATTGTCTTCGATCTCCACCAGATAACGGAGATTCGGGCGGAGCTCCTTAAAGGCGCAGGTATCGCCGTCGAACGAGTCAGGCACGCTAATCTGGTGAGTTTCACCTGCCTGAAGGCGTTCGCCTTCGATCAGCGCGACGAGCCCAAGGACGCGCATGACCTGGTCTATTGCATCGAGCACGCGCCCGAGGGACTCGACGGCGCTGCTGAGATGTTCCGCAACTCTATAGAAGGTGGCCACGGCGCAGTGATCCGGGATTCTCTGGCAATTCTTCGCAATCGTTTCGCACGAGACGAGGAAGTCGAGGGCTATCGGAAGGACGGTCCCGTAAAGGTGGCCCGTTTCGAACTCGGTGAAGATGACGAAGCCGGTCTGCGCGAAGCCCGGATTCTGCGTCAACGCGAGGTCAGCAGTGTGATCGAGCAACTCCTGGGTCGGATCGGTCAGTAAGCGGCATGGCGCTCAAGGCTGTTTTCGTCAGCATCAACAGATATCTGGCTCCCGTCATTCCGGATCTGAGCGGCGCATCAAATGTGAGTTTGGTTCTATTTCGTATTCCACTGAAGTTTTGAAATTACAGACGAGCAATCAGGAGAACTGCAATGAAAGGGGAATCATATGAAAAATTGGTCAAAGACATATATGAAGCTTTAGGGAAATTAGACGGTGTGAAAATTCTGGGCTGGGGGCGATCCTGCAAAGTTCCGGGGAATTCGGGAGAATCCCATCAAATCGATGTCCTTACATCCCATAGCGCCGGAATGCATATGTATAAGACTGCTATTGAATGTAAGGATTGGGAAAGACGAAAAGTCGGTAAAGACGTTATTACCAAACTTGCCTTTATCCTTAAAGATTCCAACGTCGATAAGGGGGTTGTGGTTTCAAAATCCGGATTCACCTCTGGGGCTAAGTCATTAGCAAAATCCGAGAATATAAGCTTAGTGGAATTAAGGCAGCCTGTGCCTAAAGATTGGGATGGAGTAATTAAAGATGTTCATATAGAAGTGAATCTATGTTCTCCTGAAACATATGATTATAGGTTTGTCCAAGACGTTGTAGAAGACGAAAATAAATTAGAAAGGCTGCATGTTTCGGACCTTGATGTCCAGATTCATGTGCCAGCCAGGAAGCCTATAACACTTCACGAAATGACGAATCGTGTTCTTAATGTTATCGACCCTGATGAAAAAAACACGGATGCGGCAGGCTTTGAGTGGACCGAAGTATCTGCGCAAGAAAATGAAAAGGAATACGTCGTTCAATTTCCGGACGGTACCACTTTATCCGTGGCCCAAAAAGAAGGCAGAGGGAAAATCCGGGAAATCCACTTCAAGGCGAGATTTAATATATTTAGGACACATATCAACATTTACGGAGAAGAATACATTTCCATGATAATGCACTACATTTTCGAAAATAGACGACTTGTGATTTCTCCAGATGGGGCGATTCATGGAGCGGGTCCTTTAGGTTGATGTGATTACGAGGCGACACGGCAAAATCTCAAAAGGAAAACGCCAAGTCCCTCTACACTTCCTCATCACCAAACTACAAAACCGCCTTTCCTGCTTAAGTCTCCCTTGTCGTCCCTGGCCTTGAGAGCGGCCTAGGGAGGGAGGATAGCTTGCCGGAGTGAGTCAAGACACGCACCTGGTGGGTTCCTAATACCTGTAGCGACCTTATGTTCTCGAAGGCAGACATGCCAGGCCTGTCCCGTGGGCAGTCGCTTGAGGCTCGGGGAGCATACGTGTATGAGCTTGAAGGCGGAGCAAGATAAAAAGCGCGTGATAAGCTGCCCGTATGGCCTACCTGTTCCCCCGATTATATATTGCATTGAGAAGCACAGGGGCCAAACATAGGATTTCCGCAAAATATCCAAGGAAGACAATTAGCGTGCAAGCTACTAGGCGAAGACTAATGGAAAGACATGATTCTCCGATAAATGACGCGGACGTTCCCCATGAAGAAGCAGCGTGCCAGTGACTCGAAGACACAAACGAGAAGAACCCAGCGAAGTGAGCGTTCCGTCGAGAAGAGAACACTTTAACGTCGGTTGTCTCTGCATAATAAGGTGGTAATTTAATATGAAAAAACTGTCCACCACTAGTGGAAAGTTCTGTCTGCTGGAAAACCGAACGGGGAACCGGCTTCGGGAATTCTCGCTGAGCCGCCGCTCGTTCTGGTGGACGTTAAGTACGAGTTGAAGCCATTTACCTATCCGCCCCTCGTGGTTGACGTCTACGGTCGCGGCCTTTGGGGCACGGGACAAAGGGAGCGGTTAGAGCTTGACAACAGTCTTGTCTTGACTGGTCGCACTTGGGGAGGCGTATTGGGAGGTGATAGTGGCGAGACAGGAGAGTCAGAATGTTTGATGTCGAGGAGTCTAGGATAGAACTCCATCCGACAAATGACCGATAAGGAATCCGTACGCGACTAATCTCGGACATAGTTGAGCAAATCAAGAGTCTTGATGCAGGAACAGTGCGGAATCAGGCCCAATTCAAAAAGAACTACTCCATTCCGGCAATCTTGAGTCTCGGTGACTCTACAGTCGCCATTCCCGAAATCAACCCTGACGAGTCGGCTTGGGCCCTCCTAGCGAAGATCAAGAAAAACATCATGGAGAACATAGACAATATTGAAGAGCGCGAATTTGTTTTCGGCTGCCACTTATCGAGCATTCCAGGTTTGCAGCCAATATGGATTGGTCCAGTAGGTTTCGAGCCTAGGGATGTGTGGCTTGAGCGTACGCATCAAGACGGTAAGGTATCAAATGTTGCGCGGTCGCGAATAGAAAGGGCTTGGCAGGGCAAGAGGTTTCGCCCGAGAATGTATTCCCTGGATGCAAAATTTGAAGGCCAGATTCTTCGAACCGTGGACAATGGCGATTATGTCTGCACCGTTGCTATAGGACTGGCGGGGTCTGATGCAGGGCTTCAAAAATTGTTGATCGCGGCTCGTCTTGCCATGGCTACTGTCGCCTTGGGATGCACCAAGCCATCACGCGCCATCGGGACCATGCGCTGGTTCGGGACAGGCAATTTCAAATGGAGGAGTATATTGCATTTTCGTCTTCCGGGCCCGCCGAATGGGGGAGTCCTAAATCCTTTGTCCCCAAGAGAATTCGTTGGCTGACGGAACAAGAATTGGCAGAGTTGCCATCTGACTTTGAGAATGCATTCGATTGTGCGGGAATGGCGATACGGTATTTCACGCATGGCGACAGAGCCGTGGAGAGGCCCAAGATAATGAAGGCACTTTTTCAGACGTTGCTGTGGTTCTACGAGGGTGCAATAGAAAGTGCGGATGTCATGGCGATAGCGAAATTCTGTTCATGCATGGAAGCCTTGGCCTGTGGAAAAGGGAAGAAGGGGATTTTCAATCTGATTCAGTCTCACCTGGCAGTCGAGAGCGTCCCAAATCTTGAGAGAGACCTGAAGCGGCTTTACGGGGAAGGCAGGAGTCGGACCCTGCATGGGACAACCGACCGTTTGGGGCATGATTGGGGTGACGACAGACAACTCGCGGAGATTCTGGCACATGAGTGCTTGATACGCAGTCTTGAGAGGGCCGCAACGAGTTGTGATGCCGATGATCCGAACATTTTGTTGGAGGCGGGAAGTATAATTTAAACCAAGATTCTAAGGTGGAAAGAAACACTTCATGAATCCCTGTTTCAGCCAGCTCGCGTCGGGTTCTTGATCATGAGAATTCGGAGTTTATCGAGCGAAATTCAACTTGGCGCGCATCGACTGAGAACTGCCTGAGGTCGTTTTCCTCCTCTGGGTTGTAATCCAGTTCCGGTTTCAGGGCGTCCATCTGTCGGCTATGGAAACCGTTGATTTTGAGCGCATCCCATCGCCGGGCAGCCCGGATCATGGCAGCGGACATGAGCTTTTGCACCGGCTTCTCGCCGTAGCAGTTTGGAAAGGCACTTTCACCCAATCCCCGCGCAGTTCCTGTCCCGCCTCCGGGGAACCCGCAACGCGCTGACCTCCGTCAAAATCTCCCGCAAGGGATCCTCTCGTCGTGCCCCTCGCGAACCAACTCGTCAGTTCGTCCCGAAGACCGGACTCGTAATGGGAATCGTCGTATCTTCTCTGATGGTGGCCGTATCCCAGTGCTGAATGACGGGGTTTATGACAAACCTATTTCTGCAGGAATGCACCGCCTTCTAAAATTAATCCCCTACCCCAGAACTGATTCCAACTCCAGAGCGATGTGGCGATTGTGAACCGCGCGCCGCATGGGATATACCATTTGGCATGACGCGCTATGGACTTCACGAGGAGTGGCGGCGATATGGACGGGGATGATCCACGCTCGAGACTGGAGAACCCGTTTCCGGGAAGCCTCTTCGCGGGCGATTTTCTTTGTGAGGCTATCGGCCAACTGAACGAGTGGCGAGAATTCGATAATTCCGCGATCGATGCTCTGGAAAACACGCTTCGAGAATTTTTCGGCGGTTTCCCGCTGGGCGGCTCTCCCAACGAAAGCCAGACGGAAGACGACGTCATCTGGCCCGTGCTCGAATATCTCGGATGGAAATCGAGTCTTCGCCAGCAGAATCTCTCCGAGCGAGGACGGGAGGATGTGCCCGATGGCCTGATGTTCAAAAGCGAAGAAGCGAAGGCCCATGCCAACGGCTTCCCCGAATGGGAACGCTACGAGTTCGGCCTAGCCATGGTGGAATCGAAGCGCTGGATGCGGCCCCTCGATCGCCGCTCGGGAAGCCGGGGCGAAGAAACCGCGCCTTCCACCCAGATGCTCCGCTACCTAAGGCGTGTGGACGATCGGACCACCGGCAAGCTGCGCTGGGGCATTCTCACCAACGGCGCGCAGTGGCGTCTCTATTTTGCTGGGGCGCGTTCGCTCTCGGAGCAATTTTTCGAAATCGATCTCGCGCGAGTCCTGAATCTCCCCGGATACAACGAGGGTTTGTTCGCTCTTCCCGAATCCGTTCGGCACCACTGGCTGAAAGTGTTCGCGCTCATGTTCCGGCGGGAAGCCTTCCTGCCGACCGGGGAGCATACGCGCACCTTTCACGAACGCTCCATGGAGGAGGGACGCCGCTACGAAGAACGTGTCGCCAATAGTCTCTACGAGCAGATATTCGAAGACGAACTGAAACGAGACAGAAAGAAAGAAGAAGAGCCGATTTTCCGCAGCCTCCTCGCCGCCATCGCCGCCGCCGTGCCCGGCGCGCCGCTGCC
>JAPPHK010000143.1 GCA_028820795.1 Nitrospinota bacterium
GGTTCAAGGCGCCGTTGGCGGCGGCCTTCATGCCGCTGGTGCCGCTTGCTTCCTGCGGGCGGCGGGGATTGTTGAGCCACAAATCCACTCCTTGCACCAGTTGCCGCCCGACGTGGATGTCGTAATCCTCCACGAATACGAGCTTGTCACGAATGTTTTCCCTGCGGGCGAAATGGAGGAGCTCGCGGATGAAGCTCTTGCCTTCCATGTCTCTGGGGTGGGCTTTGCCTGAGAATATGATTTGAACGGGGTTATCCTCGTTCGTCAGGAGAGAGACCAAGCGTTCGGGCCTCTTGAGCAAAAGAGTGGCGCGCTTGTAGGTGGCGAAGCGTCTCGCGAACCCGATCGTGAGCGCTCTGGGGTTGGGGAGGATGGTGACGTTGGGGCGCGTGACGCTGCCCAGCGGCCGCTTGACCGCGTGCGCGCGGCAGAATTCGATGAGCTGCTCGCGGTTTTTCTCCCTGACGCCCCAGAGTTCGCTTTCCGGGATGGAGGCGACTCTCTCCCAGATCTCCTGCTTATCCGTCTCGTCCATCCAGCCACCGCCCAGGTGCCTGTTGAACAACTCCTTCATCTCGGGCGAAACCCATGTCGGGAAATGGACGCCGTTCGTGATGGAGTCGATGGGAATGTCCTGTTCGGGGACTTCCGGCCACATGGATTGCCACATTCTTCTCGAAACCTCTCCATGCAGCTTGCTCACGCCGTTCGCCGCAGACGACAGGCGCAGCGCGAGGACGGCCATGTTGAATGGCTCATCCCCCTGTTCGGGGTTCACCCGGCCCAGGCCCAGAAATTCGTCCCAATCCATAGAGAGGGACTCCGCATATTCGCGAAAGTATTTTTCCATCATATCGGGCGGAAAGATGTCGATACCCGCAGGTACGGGAGTGTGCGTCGTAAAAATGTTTCCCGCTGAGGTCAACTCCCGCGCCGCGCCGGCGTCGATGCCGAATTTCCCCATCGAGAAGCGGATTCTCTCGAGCGCCAGGAAAGCGGAATGCCCCTCGTTCATATGGCAGACAACGGGGGGGAGATTCAGCTTGTGGAGCAGTCTCACGCCGCCGATGCCGAGCAGTATCTCCTGGCGGATCCGCGTTTCCATGTCCCCGCCGTAGAGGGCGAGGGTGATTTCGCGCAGAGAGGCCTTGTTCCCGGGCACGTTGGCGTCGAGGAGGTAGATGGGGTTGCGGCCCACCTGTACATGCCAGACTTGTGCGGTGAGCGGGCCGTCGGGGTAGTCGACCTCGACCGTTATGGGCTCTCCATTCTCATCGTTTTCGAGATGGAAGGGCGTGTGATGGAAATCGTTGTCCGGGTAGCGCTCCTGCTGCCAGCCGTCTGGCCCTAAGTGTTGGCGGAAATATCCCTGGCCGTAGGCGAGGCCCACGCCGATGAGGGGAAGCCCCAGGTCACTCGCGGATTTCATGTGATCGCCGGCCAGGACGCCCAGACCGCCCGAGTAGTTGGGGACGGATTCCGTCAACCCGAACTCCATGCTGAAATAGGCGATGCGGAGGTTCTCGATCTTTTCATTCGCGGGCAGTTTCTGGTACCAGGATGGTTTGTGGAGATATGCGTGAAGTTCTTTTAGAACGCTTTCCATATCGCGGAGGAAATGCGCATCGCGCGCCGCCGCATCGAGTTTTTCCTGAGAGACGGAGCGCAGCATCTGCGCGGGATTGTAGTGGCATTCTCCCCAAAGGGCATCGTCCAGCCTGCTGAAAAGCGCGCGCGCTCGATGGTTCCAGTCGAAGGCGATGTTGTCTGCGATTTCTTCGAGCCCTTTCAATTCCGAAGGAATGCTGGGTACTACCTGAAACGAAAGCACAGTGGTCATTTTCTGTTCCCGATAAGGGTTTTGGTTGATTCGAATTATACCGAATTCAGAGGATGCTTTAATGCAACGGTCTGAATTACTCGGCGAGACCGTAAGCCCCTTTTTCCCGGAGCGCAACGTTCGGGCCCGGAGGCGAGTATAAAACCATATATTTGAACAGCGCGTCACCCGTGTTCGTGATCTGATGCATCTTGCCCGGAGGCACGAAAACCGCGTCGCCCGGCTCGACGGGAATCTTCTCTCCCTCGATGTCGATCACCCCCGTGCCGCTGATGATGTAGAAGGCGTGCTCCTCATTGTCGTGCTTGTGGGCGGTGGAGGTGAGGCCCGGGTCGAACTCGTTGATGAGCAAGGCGAACTGTTTGGCGCCCACGGTCTCCTCATCCAGCAGGATGCGGAACATGCTCCTGCCTCCGGGCACGGGCAACTCCCCGCTCAGGGCTTCGCTCTCCCGCACGCGCAATGGTTTGCTATCGCTCATTTCGGCTCCTTCCTTTCGTAGAATCGTGGCCTGTAATATGAAAAATCCGGTTGCGAGACAACACGCGTTTCATGACGATACTTTCCCGCGCTTGCGGTACATGTGGTTGAGCGGGCCTCTGCCGTTTCCAATGGCGAGCGCGTTCTCGATGGCGCCTTGAATGAATTCTTTCGCCCGCCTCACCGCCGAGGTGGTGGACTCACCCAGCGCTAGACCCGCCGCGATGGCCGAGGAGAGCGTGCATCCCGTACCGTGGGTATGCGGGGTGTCGATGCGTCTGCCCTCGAGCGCGACCTCGACATCTCCATCGAAAAATATGTCCACCGCCCCGTCCGTGATGTGGCCTCCTTTGAGCAGAACGCATTTCGCCCCCCGCTCGTGGAGGGCCCGGGCGGCGTCTTTCATCTGAGAGAGGTTTTTGATTTCTCCGGTTTCGAGAATATCTCGCGCCTCCTCCGTATTCGGAGTGACGACCTCGGCCAGCGGGAAGAGGCGCTCGACGAGCGCGTCTCTCGCGTCGGGCGCAAGGAGGCGGTCGCCGCTTTTGGCGACCATTACCGGGTCGAGCACGACGCGCGCGAGCGTATGCTCCCTGAGCTTTTCGGCCACGACTTCGATGACGTCGACCGTGGCGAGCATGCCGATTTTGGCGCTTGCTATTTCCAGGTCCGAGCACACCGAGTCGAATTGCGCCGCGATGAAATCAGGCGGCGCGCCGTGCACCCCCTGCACGCCCACGGTGTTCTGCGCCGTCAGCGCGGTGATGACCGAGGCGCCATAGACGCCGAATGCGCTGAAAGTCTTGAGATCGGCCTGTATCCCTGCGCCGCCGCCCGAATCCGAACCCGCTATCGTCAGGGCGATGGGGGGAGGGTTCCCGGGTTTCGCCATGTCTCTCTCCTTTCGCGTCGCATCATAAGGCGATGCGACATGAAAATGTAGCACACCAAGAATATATTGGGAGTATGTCGGGAATATGTCGAAGAGGAGAAAAAACGGGAAATCTCTTTAAGGTGGAATTCTTGACAATTTTGTTTGGGAATTATAGTCTCACCCCCGGCTGGGTCCATGGCAATCGATTTGGAAAGGCACTCTTATGGCATTGGGCACCCGGGGCCGCCCGCCCCAGATTCTGAGGGCGCTCCCCTCGCTCATCGATCGCATCGGAAGCACGAGCCTCGTCAGGCTGCAGCGCTTGCCCGACGCATCCGGCGCGCGCGTATTCGCGAAACTCGAGCAGTACAACCCCGGCGGAAGCGTGAAGGATCGCATCGCGCTCAGCATGGTGCTCGACGGTGAGCGTCGCGGACTCCTGAAGCCCGGCGGAACCATAATCGAACCTACGAGCGGCAACACGGGCATCGGCCTGGCGCTCATCGGAGCGATTCGCGGCTACAGGACGATCATCGTGCTCAGCAAGAGCATGAGTCACGAGCGCAACTCGCTGCTCACGGGCTACGGAGCCGAGGTGGTTTTCAGTTCCAGCGAGGGCGGCATGTACGGCTCTCTCGTGATGGCGGAAGCCATTCTGGAGGAGAATCCGGACTACTTCATGCCCCAGCAGTTCAACAACCCGGCCAACCCGGAAATCCACCGCAGAACCACGGCGCGCGAGATTCTACGCGACATGGGCGCGGAACCGGTGGACGCCTTCGTAGCCGGTGTGGGTACGGGAGGCACGATAACCGGGGTGGGCGAGGTCTTGAAGGAGAGAAGGCCCGAAACGCTCGTCATCGGCGTGGAGCCGGCCGCATCTCCCGTTCTCTCGGGCGGCGAGCCGGGGCCGCACCAGATTCAGGGAATCGGCGCGGGTTTCGTGCCTGCTGTGTTGAACCGCGCGATAATCGACGAGGTGGTGCCGGTGAGCGATTCGGACGCATATGAGACGAGCAAGGCCCTGAGCCGCGAGGAGGGCATGGCCGCGGGCATTTCGGCGGGCGCGGCGGTTTGTGCTGCCCTGGAAGTTGCGCGGCGGATGAGTCCCGAGGAGAACGTGGTGGTCGTGATTCCCGACGGCTGGGAGAGATATTATAGTCTGGAGCAGCATTTTCGTTAAAAAAATCTTCATTCGGCATCCCCGGAAAGCGGGGCTTTCAGATCAGGAGACAGAAATGGCGGTAACGGTTCGTATTCCGACACCCTTGCAGGAGTTCACCCAGCAGCAGGACGCCGTGGAGATCGCGGGCGCGGACGTCAAGGAAGTGCTCGCAAACCTCGACGGCCAGTTCGCGGGCATCGGCCAGCGCCTCTATGACGAAGAAGGAAAGCTGCGCCGCTTCGTGAACATTTACGTGAACCAGGAGGACATCCGCTTCCTGCAGGGAGAGGGAACGGCGGTGAGCGATGGGGATGAGGTCTCCATCGTTCCGGCCATCGCGGGCGGCCGCTGATCGTCCGCAGAACGCCTGAGAGGAGATTCGCTCCTTGGGCTTGAGCGAAGAGCAGATTCAGCGCTACAGCCGCCACATTCTGCTCCCCGGCGTGGGAGGAGTCGGGCAGGAGCGCCTGCTGGCGTCTTCCGTTCTCATCGCGTTTTCGGAGGATGAGGAAAACGCGGCGCTCATGGCCCTGGCCTGGCTGGCCGCTGCGGGCGTGGGGCGTATCGGCTGGTGTCCGTTAGGTGGGAGCGACGGGATCAAGCCGGAATCGCCGCTCTCCGCCTTCTATGGCGGCAGCCTGGGAAACGGCCTCAAGAGGCTCAACCCCGATTCGACGCTGGTCTCCATTCGCCCGGGCGAGGGAGCGGGGGAGGTTTTCGACATTCTCGTCTGGCTGGACGATGAGTCCGCCGGAGATTTTAAGGTCCTCGAGTCCAGGGCGAAATTCTTCATCCGGGGCGTTTCCCGTGGTGAGACTGGAGAGATTTCAGAAGGCCCTGGAGTCCTGGAGAAGCCGGGCATGGCGCCTCAGGGAGGGCGCGCCTCAACCGTGGCGGCCCAGGGAGCTTTGGGCGCATGGCTGGCCGCCAGAGTCTTGCGGCGCCTGGTGGATGAGACGGATACAGTGGGGTCGACTGCGCAGGCCCGTTTCGACTTTTCGCACGGCTTAATCGAAGCGCGTGCGAACCTTTCCTGAAAGTTTCAGGAGCTAAGTGCGAGGGCCATATCAATGGTCGAATCGACGGTGGAGAATCCCGCGAGCGCGTTCAGGAACTTAGAGGATTCCCCGATCATCAAGTGTATCGGCAACACCCCATTGCTCGAAATCAAGTTGTTCAAAGGCGAATTTCCCCACGTGAATGTCTACGCCAAGGCGGAATGGTTCAACCCGGGCGGCTCGGTGAAGGACAGGCCTGCGCTTTTCATGGTGAAGGACGGCCTGGAATCGGGCCGGTTGCGCCCCGGAAAAATTCTGCTCGATTCAACGAGCGGAAATACCGGCATCGCCTACGCCATGATAGGCGCTGCGCTCGGGATTCCCGTCCGACTCGTTCTGCCTGCGAACGCGAGCGATGAGCGCAAGGCGACGCTCAAGGGCTACGGGGCCGAGGTCGTTCTCTCGGATCCCCTGGAGGGTTCGGACGGCGCGCAGCGCCTCGCGGCGAAGATGTACCGAGACGAGCCGGAAAAATACTTTTTGCCCTGTCAGTACGACAACCCGGCCAACCCGCTCGCTCACTTGGAGACCACGGCTGCCGAGATTCTGGAGCAGACCGAAGGGCGCGTGGAGCATTTCATCGCGGGTCTCGGCACCACGGGCACCCTGGTGGGAACGGGGCGCGGCTTGAAGGAGAAAAAGCCGGACGTCGTGGTGCATGCGGTCATGCCGTCCGAGTCGTTTCACGGCCTGGAGGGCATGAAGCACATCCCCACGGCCATACGCCCGGGAATTTATGACGAGAGCGTACACGATCACCTCATTTTGGCGGGGACGGAGGAGAGCTACGACCTGGCCGATCGCATCGCCAAGGAAGAGGGCCTGTTCATCGGCCACTCGGCGGGAGCCGCACTCGTGGGCGTTCGCGAGGTGGCGAAGCAGATAGAAAAGGGCGTGGTCGTCACCCTGTTCCCCGACGGGGGGGACAGGTACTTGAGCGAAGCGCGCTAGGAGATATTAACTTGCGTCTGAATCGTGAACAGGTGGAGGCGATGCACCGCCACGCGCGCGAGGCGTATCCCGATGAGTGCTGCGGGTTGATCATCGGGCCGCCGCGCACGAAAGGGGAGCGAGAAGAAACGCTCGCCCTTCTGCCATGCAAGAACGTGCAGAACGAAATGCACGAGAAGGACCCCGAATTTTATCCCCGGACGGCGCGGCGCGCATTTTTGATCGACCCCTTCGAGTTCGAGCGCATCGTCAGGCGGGCCGAGGAGGCGGGTGAGGTGGTTCGCGGAATCTTTCACAGCCACCCGGACGAGGACGCCTATTTTTCCCGGGAAGACGTGGATGCGGCGGTTCCCTTCGGAGATATTCCGGCGTTTCCCGATGCCGAACACGTCGTCATGAGCGTGCGCGGAGGCGTGGTTCTGGGCCAGAAGGTATATTCCTGGAACGCGGAGCAAAAGACCTTCATCGAAAGCGATCTGGAAATTCTCGAGGAGACGAGCGCGTGAGCGGTGAGAGTGTTCTGGCGCGTTCGTCCGTACTCATCGTGGGTGTCGGCGGCCTGGGCTGCCCCGCCGCGCTGGCCCTTGCGGCGGCGGGCGTCGGTTGCATCGGGCTTGCGGATCACGACGCGGTGACGCTCGATAACCTGGCCCGCCAGATTCTCCACCGAACCGAAGACATCGGCCGCCTGAAGGTGGACTCGGGCGCCGATGCCATATTCAGGCTATCCGCAAAGGTGGCGGTCGATAAAATCCCGCAAAGACTCACGCGCGAAAACGCCGCCCGAATCATCGCGCCTTACGACGTCATCGTCGATGGCAGCGACAATCTGGCGGCCAAACTCTCGCTGAACGATGCCTGCGCCGCAGCGGGCAAGCCTTGGGTGATGGGCGGCGTTTTACGCTTTTTCGGCCAGGTGATGACGGTGCTGCCGGGCCGGAGCGCGTGTCTGCGCTGTCTGGTGGGTGAGGAGGGCGCGGACGCACGCGGCCTCGACTGCGGGGATGCGGGCGTCTTCGGCGCGGTGGCCGGCTTCGTGGGCATGGCGCAGGCCGCAGACGCGCTTCGGGTTCTCGAGGGGCTCGAGCCCGCCTGGTCGAACAGTCTGATGACGGCTGATTTCCGGGAAAACGCCATCGGGAGCTTGCCCGTGGTCCGGGACCCGGAATGTCCCGTCTGCGCGCACATCGATCGCGGGCAAACGAAAATCCCCGTGAGGCGGGGAGCGCTCGTTTAGCGTTTGGGGCTGAGATATACGATGAGGGGATGCCGCCGGTGAAGATTTCGACCAAGGGACGATACGCCGTGCTCGCCATGATAGAGCTGGCCAGGCATTCGCAGACGCATCCCGTCCCCTTGCCCCAGATTGCAGGCAGGCTCGGTATCAGCCAGCACTATCTCGAGCAGTTGTTCGTGAAAATGCGCAGGGCCTCTCTGGTGAGCAGCACGAGAGGGCCGGGAGGCGGCTACATCCTCGCGCTGCCGCCCTCCGGGATCAACATGCGCGACGTTCTTTCCGCGGTGGGGGAGACGATTCAACCCGTCGATTGCGGGGATGAGCCGCCCGCGTCGCCGTGTCCGAACATTCCGCTATGCGGAAGCCGCGCGCTTTGGAAAAAACTCGAAGGCGCGATTGACAAGACGCTGCGCGAAACCACGCTCGAGGAGTTGAGCGCCTCTCCTTCCGACACGACAGCGGGCGTGCGCCTGCCCAATTTCGAGGTGGGTATCTGACGCCGGCTTGAGTGGAGTCTTTCGGGGTTTCTCTTGCGTCATGAGGGATCCTTGAAAAAGCCGGTTTGCGTGTTGGTCGGCATGGATGTTCACGTGGCGCGCGTGGGCGTGATGGTTTCGTGTTTCGTAGGGACAACCCTCCGTGGTTGTCCTGCCCTCCGTGGTTGTCGTTTCATAAGGACAGGCACGGAGGCCTGTCCCTACGGTCGCCGTTCGAGGGGGGTGTGTAAGGGTCGCTGGTCTGGATAGACCCATTTTGCGGCATCGGACTTCGCAGAACGCCTGACGCCCTCATCTCGAGCAAGCGCCCCGAACCCTCATCCTGAGTAGGCGCGTAAGCGCCGTACCGAAGGATGGGGGGCGCATCTCTCCGGCAGGCGCGAATTTCGCCCTTCGATACGCGGCTTCGCCGCTATTCAGGGTGAGGCAGTGCGGTGGACTGCGTAGGACGAGTAGAAGGATTACGCCGCATTGGGTTTTTCAACAGCCCTCTCAATTGAGGCATGGCTCGGCCCGAACCGCAAGGGCGTTTTCGATAACCCGTAAATACCGGATAAAGCTGACCCCCGGACTTTTTGACTGCAAGGAGATAAAACATGTCGTTCGAACCCGTGCGCGTCGCCTCGATGGGGTTGGGGCGCTGGGCAAACGTGCTCGCCGATGCCGCGCTGCGCGGAGACAAAATCAGGCTCGTCTCCTGCTTCAGCCGCACAGGGGAGAAACGCCGCGCCTTCATGGAGCGCTACGGCGCGCGCGAGGCGGATAGCCTGGAAGCCCTCCTGAATGACGATGAGGTCGAAGCCGTCATCCTCACGACGCCCAACCACAACCACAAGGAGCACATCGAGGCCCTGGCCGCGGCGGGCAAGCACGTCTATTGCGAAAAGCCCATCTCGCACAGCCTGGAGCACTCCCGGGCCATCGTGGATGCGGCGGAGGGCGCGGGCGTCAAGCTGGCGGTCGGCCACAGCGCGCGCCGCCTGGCCGTTTCGCGCCGCATGAAGGAGCTGATCGATGCGGGCGAGATCGGGAAAATCTCGATGAGCGAGAGCAACTTCTGCACCGAGCGGGGGCTGGAGCTCACGCCCGACAAGTGGCGCTCCAGCCGGGAGCTCAACCCCACCGGCGTCGTCATCCAGCTGTCCATTCACCACATCGACACGCTCCGCTACCTGCACGGGCCGATCAAGAGCGTCACTGCCAGACTGAAGCGGATGTATGCGACCGAAGACGTGGACGACACCTCGATGATGATTCTGGAGCACGAAAACGGCGCGCTTTCTTACGTCGGCGGCGGCTGGGCGTGCCCCTGGGCGTTTCACATGAACGTGCACGGCACGAAGGGCGTCGCGCATTTCCGCATCACCGGCCAGCAGTGGCGCGACCCCTCCAGGGCGCCGGAACCCATCCGCCTGCGCGTGGACCGGGACCCGCTGGGCGAGGACGTCGTGTACGACATGCCTGAAGGGGACATGTTCCGCGACGCGCTGGAGGATTTTGCCGATTGCGTACGCGAGGGCCGCACCCCCGAGGTGGACGGCGGCACCGCGCACGAGAACCTCGCCGTCGTCTACGCGGCGGACGCGAGTTCGCGCCTGGGCAAAACGGTGGAGGTAGCGCAATATCTGTAGGCCCCGACGGCGCGGCCCGTCCGGTCGGTTATTTTGTCCTCCCTACCGCGTCCCGCCGAAGCCCGCCGCGAGGTCGGCGCGCTCGAGCACGCCGCCCATCGCCTCGTGAGCTGCGCCGAAGAACGCGCCGGTGACATAGCCTTCGTCTCCGCCGGTCTGGACGAAGGTGTTGTCGCGGACCTCGATCGTGTATCCCAGATCGCCGTCGCCCCACGTAGTACCGCTGCCGGCCGCTCCGGGCGCTTCGCCCGCCCCCCATTTCTCGAGGCCGGTGAAGTCGAGTTGTCCGGTCAGGCTCGTCAGGTTCACGGTGAGGGCGGCGTCGCCCGAGACCGTTTCCGATGAAGAATCGACGCCCAGGAGCGCGCCGTTCCACGTGGCGCTTCCCGACAGCGCCTGGTTGTCCGCCAGGTTCGTCCACGGCGCGGGACCCGTGGCCCATGGCTGCGCGAAGCCGTTGGCGGAGGCGACGCCGAATGAGGCCCCTCCGCCGGTGAAATCCACGTCCCCGCGCAGGTGAAACGACGTGTCGCTCCAGGAACCCAGGTTCTCCGCGGTCAGATCTTCGGGCTGGGCGCCCGGCTGGAGCCTGTCGTAGGCCGCCAGCAGGGCCGCCCTGTCGATGGGAAACAGAATGTGCCCGGCTGGGGTTCCAGCTTTTGGGGTGATCAGATGGCCATGGTGAGCTTCTTCGTTAGGTTGCTCCGGTGATTCCTTTATGAAATCTGCAGTCGTTGGCGACGTGAATTGATTAGCTGAATTCGTATTGCCGGAGTTCGAGTTCACGTACACGGTGATATAAAATGTGGGATTGTTCAGGTATGGTGTGTATACGTTCACTTGGCCCTGGTTTGTCAGTATTTTGGGATTCATGATCGATGCGGGGAATCGCTTTTTGTCAATGTGAAAAAAACCGAGGGCATGAACGAGTTCGTGAACAACGACGGAAACGAATATCTGATCGTTGAACCATTTGATGAGCGTGTCGGAATTCGCCACCCTGCGGTTGTCCACTCTTGTCGCCTCCCACAACTCACCTGCGTGATCACCTTCCAGCTCGGGGTTATACCGCTCGGCATCACGCATCCTCGCCTCATTGATAGCGATGGAGGCATTGATTGCCCCTTGAGCTTCATCCCGCTGGGTATCGGGATTGAATTGCGTGCTGCTGTTCAGCGCAGCCTGACCCAGGACTTTGCCGAACCTGTCGAAGTTGGACCTCGGAGCGAACCTGAGGAGAATCTCACCTTCTGGGATGTCGTTCAGGCTCGATTCCGCCGGCAAACGCTCTGCGCCGAGCGTGATGCGCTTCTCGAAGGGCAGGGCACTGTTGATCAACTGAACGGCGTGCGCCGCATATCTGGCGTATATCTCGCTGGTTCCCTCAGCGAGGCGGATGGTTGGCGGTTCGGCAAACGTCTCGAGACCCGGGGCGCCTCCCACACCCGTATGCTCGATCTTGTCTTCGAGGCGAACGTGATATTCCATGAATTCGAGGAGTCTTTCCGCCTCGAAACCGTCCCGGATCTCTCCGTATGAAACGCTTACTCCGCCTCGGTCTACTCCTCCGGTCAACTTCCCGGCCCGGGGAGCGACGTTCGCCCCCACATGGAGGACGTTCACAAAGTCGAAAACGGGCGCCTGGGCCGCGTCACCGGACTGCGGCAGCATGATCAGTTCAGGTCGGAAGGTGGGGATCAACTCATTTTCATCGTAGCTCGCCGTGCCGTTCTCGTCGATGTCTATGATGCACAACCCGAAGCGTCTGCCAGGGCAAGAGATGATGGTGTCGCCAATCTGCTCAGTGAATCCGCGAGGGACTACAATCTGTCCCGGCTCGTAACCATGCCCGGGAGGCAGAGGGAAATATCCTTCCAGAATGTTGCTGTAGTCAAAAAGTTTCGGTTGTCGAAAAAACGTGGGTGAATTCAGGGACTTGGGTTTCTTGTTCGTATCGACGGGGGTGGTTTCGTCTTCTGTACCGGACGCCGGGTCGGCCGGGCCCGCGGGTTCCTCCTCCTCGCCGTCTTCTGGATTGCCGTTATCGACCGGTTCTTGCTCGTTTTGCGCATTACGCGTCGAACCGCCGGGCGCTTTGCTGCTTTTACCGCCGGATGGAGAAACGCTTTTGCCGCCGGTTGGCGAGGGGGTAGTTCCGCCGGGCCCGTTTTTCTCCTCTTCATCCGGCGGCGGATTGTCGAGGCTTGCGGTTTCGCTTCCACCGCCTTCACCGGTGGGAGCCGGGCCGGCCAAGTTGCCGGGTTCCTTCTCCGCGCCGTCGTCCCCGCCTTGTTCCTGATTGGCGTTACCGACCGGTTCCTGTTCGGTCTGCGCGTCCGGCGCCGGACCGCCGCCCCCGTTTCCCCCGCCTCCATTCGGCGGCGGATTGCCGAGACTCGCGGTTTCGCCTCCACCGCCTTCACCGGTGGGCGCCGGGCCGGTCGGGTCGGCGGGGTCCTCCTCCGCGCCGTCTCCCCGATTGGCGTCACCGGCCGGTTCTGGCTCGGCTTGCGTATTCCGGTCGTCCGGTTCCTGTTCGGTCTGCGCGTCCGGCGCCGGACCGTCGCCCCCGTTTCCCCCGCTTCCATCCGGCGGCGGATTGTCGAGGACGGCGTTTTCGCTTTCACTGCTTTTCGTGATGGGCGCCGTGCCGGTGCCCGGAATCACGGCGGAATTGAAAGCGCCGCCTGTCGCCGTGCCGCCACCGCCGCCGCAACCGTAGGAAGCGAGGGCCAGAGATACCACCATTGCGATAATCGAGATTCCCGGTCTGTGTTGGCTCATTTTCCTTCCCCTTCTCAGGCGCCTCCCCGGCAGGGGAGGGTGTCGCGCAGGGCATGGAGCGGAACCGAATCGCGGGAGACGATCTGCGCTTTCACCCGGAGGGTCCCGTCCATTCGAAGGCGGCAACATCCCGGCCATCCCGATCGACGGCTCGGGGGGCCGTAAACGACTCGCGGATTGAAAAAACGTTCGCGCGCAATTCCGCGAGAAGAAATTCGCCTCGCTGCTGCGGCTGCCCGGAAAGGGCTGCTATGTGGGTGAGTTGGGTCCTTTCTTGACTGGATATTTAAATATCGGTCCGGCGGCGAGATTTGTCAAGTTTTTTTTGAACAACCCCAGGGAGTGTGAAGGCTCGGGAGATTTTTCAACCCCGCGGCGAGTGCGAATCGGCCCGAGAGGGGCTGTTGAAAAAATCCCGAAGCGACACAAGCCCCCTACTTGTCTTGCGCAGTCCTCCGTTCCGCCTCATTCTGAGTAGCGGCCCTTCGACAGGCTCAGGACAGGCTCCCTCGACTTCACTCGGGGCAGGCGCCGTCCCCCACCTGCCTCACCCTGAGTAGCCGCCGAAGGTAAAACGTGACTGAGAAAGGAGCGTTTGCATCGAAGGGCTTGCCCGAGTCTGTCGAGGGGAGCGCTCCCCTTTTTGGCCGGCAATCGCTCCCGCATTGGTCGCGATTGACCTTCGATACGCGGCATCGCCGCTACTCAGGATGAGGCAGAGATGACTTTATCAACAACAGCCCCGATGAATGAGCGTTTGCGCGCCTCCCATCCTTCGATACGGCGCTTACGCGCCTACTCAGGAT
>JAPPHK010000276.1 GCA_028820795.1 Nitrospinota bacterium
AAAGCAACCATTATCTCCCTTTCCTCCTCCTCACGGGCTGTTTAGCGAGAGGTATGTAAGATGGACTTTCATTTTTACTATAAACAGGACGGAATCAAGGTCTATTGCCGACGATGAACCCAAACGCCCGCTTCACCGCCTCATCAACAGCTGGTTCCACTGCTTCGAGTTCATGATCGAGGAAAGTATCCAACAGCCAATCCGCGCCATTCGCTCCAACCGGCGGCCTTCCCACCCCGATTCGCAAACGAGAAAACATGTCCGTACCCAATGAGTGGATGATGCTGCCAACGCCATGATGGCCTGCGTCTCCACCCGATTTCTTGAACTTCACACGACCGAGTTCGATATCCATATCGTCGTGCATCACAAGCAAATCTTCCGGCTCCAATCCTTCTCCATGGAGGAGCGCACTCACAGCCTTACCACTTAAATTCATATACGTCTGCGGCTTGGCGAGTGTGAACTTCCAGCCCCTGTGCGACCCATTGCCCAGGAAGGAATGGTATTTCGTATCATTCATCGCCACGCGATGGGACCGGGCCATCCTGTCCACCGCCCAGAACCCCAGATTGTGCCTCGTCAACGCATACTCTAATCCGGGATTTCCAAGACCGACGATCAAGGCAGCAGCTGCCATTCGAACCCCAGTCTCATTTTCTCGGGCTTCCCGCTGGAACAATCAATCAGTCGGAAGATTCAGCCGCTTTGTCCCCTTCATCGGCGGGAGCTTCGGCCGCCGACGCCTCTTCGCCCTCGCCTTCGGCAACAAGCAATTCATCCTCGACCTCTTCTTCCTCTTCCTCGACGGGAGCCATGACCGTCATGACGGGATCATCGAGGTCGGCCACCAGTTCTACGCCCTCCGGTAGCTGAAGATCGCGTACGTGAAGAACGTCGCCTATCTCCACCTCCGAAATATCGACCTCGATTTGCTCCGGGATGGCGTTCGGGAGACATTCAATCTCCAGTTCACGCAATAATTGAGAAAGCGTGCCGCCCATTTTTTCCCCGGGCGCCTCACCCGACAGGGTGAGAGGCACGGCGATTTCGATTTTCTCGTCCATCCTGATTTCCAGAAAATCCGCATGGACAATTGTGCCCCTCATCGGGTCGCGCTGAAGCTCCTTGACGATCACCGGACGCTCCGAGACGGCTTCTCCCTCGACGTTGAGCTGGAAAACGACGTTTGCGCCGGCCCCCGTGCCGAGCAAGGTCTCCAGTTCCTTGGGTCTGATGGTCAAGGGCGTAGAATCCTTAATCCCGTACACGACGCCCGGTATGTTGCCGGCTTTCCTCACCGCACGGGCGCCGCTCTTCCCTGTTTGCGTTCTCTTATCCACCGATAGAGATAAATTTTCCATTATTTGCTCCAGATATACCGGCAACCAGAATAGTTATTCGAACAAACTGCTCACGGAGGCATTCTCGTGAATCCGGCGAATCGCCTCGGCCAAAAGCCTCCCCACTTCCAGGACTTGAATGCGCGCGCAATTTTTCGCTTTATCCGAAAGCGGTATCGAATCGCTCACGACGAACTCGACGATGCTTGAATTTTCGATTCTCTCCACCGCCGGACCCGACAATACCGCATGCGTACAGCATGCGTACACCTGCCGCGCGCCGGCCGCCATGAGCGCATTGGCGCCCTGGCTTATGGTGCCCGCCGTATCGCAAAGATCATCCACGACCAGGACGTCGCAACCTTTCACGTCGCCGATGATGTTCATCACTTCGGAGTGGTTCGCCCGCTCCCTTCGCTTGTCGATGATTCCCAAGCCCGCGTTCAACCTCTTCGCGTAGTCGCGGGCCCTCTCCACACCTCCGGCGTCGGGGGAGACGACGACGAGATCCTTCAAGTCCTTCTTCTTGAAATACTCTATCATGATGGGCGCCGAATACAGATGGTCCACGGGAATATCGAAAAACCCCTGTATCTGACCCGCATGCAAATCCATGGCGATAACCCTGTCCGCACCCGAGGCGGCCAGAAGGTTGGCAACGAGTTTTGCGGTTATCGGCACCCTGGGCTGCACCTTCCGGTCCTGACGGGCATATGCGAAATAGGGTATCACTGCAGTGATGCGCTCGGCCGACGAGCGCCTGAATGCATCGAGCATGATGAGCATTTCCATCAGGTTCGCATTGCCGGGGGTGCACAGACTCTGCACGACGAACACGTCCGCGCCGCGGATGTTCTCGTGTATGCGAACGAACGTTTCACCATCGCTGAAATCGATGATTTCTAACGAGCCGGGCCGGATGTACAAGGATTCAAAAATGCTCTGGTTCAGAGCCGGATTCGAGCGCCCGCCGAATACCTTTAATTGATGTCCGTTCACCGCTCATACTCACATAGTATTGTTAATTCAATCACAGAGAGCGATTTTTGATACTTGATTTTCCGGGCGGAGGCAAGTGGTGAGAAGCGAAAATATCTCCATTTCCCATTTTTTCAAAAATTTTGCCTCTCTTTTCGATTTTTTTTTATAAAAAACATGTATCCTCAAGCGGAGTCGTGAGAAAAATTTCGCATTTTCCCCCTATTTTACTCTTCTTGATGCGGATTGCCGCCCGTTCGGCATCTTTTTTACGACGAAAAAAGCCAAAAACAGTCGAGCCGCTTCCACTCATCATGGCCCTGACGGCGCCATAACAAACGAGCATGCCGCACAGTCCTTTGAGCGCCGGGAATCTTGGGAAAACGATTTCTTCTAAATCATTGCCATATTCATACCTTCCAAGGCGCGCCGGGGCGTTTTTTTCGTCGAAGAATCGTTCTTCCCGTCCCAGTTGTTCACGAGACCAGCCATAGACAACCTTCGTAGGCAGTGTAACGGGCGGCTTGACCAGCAAAAACCAACCGCTCCTCAGGGATTCTTTCGCCACGACTCGCTCGCCCCGCCCCCGGCACAACGCCGCCGGTCCATCGAGAAAAAATGGAACGTCCGAACCAACCCGTGCGGCTACCTCGCAAAGTTCCGTCTTGTCCATTCCGATATTCCAGACCCGGTTCAGCGCCCAGAGCACTCCCGCAGCGTTGCCGCTCCCCCCGCCCAGCCCGGCGCCCGCGGGGATATTCTTTTTCAAATAGATGCGCGCTCCTAGCGCTTTGCGTCCCGATACTTCCCGCAAGACCCTCGCCGCGCGGTGCACGATGTTCTCTCTGCCACCCGGAACGTCCTCCTGATCCGCATACACGAGAATCCTCTTGCCGCCCGGCTCGATTCGAACCTCATCATACAGCGATATCTGCTGCATCCATGTGATGAGTTCGTGATATCCATCTGCGCGCAGACCCAGAATCCGCAGACACAGGTTGAGCTTCGCAGGGGTTTTCAAAAGTACGGGATCGGAAACGTCACTACAGCTCATGAAACGAGCTATCCTCCCAACCACAGCGTTCTGGCGCCTCGGGGCGGCTCCAGATGGAACAAGCTGTCGGGTAGCGCCGTGTCCACCGCACCCTCATCGGCAGGATAGGAAATGTGGAGCCGATTCTGCCCGCCGGGGGCCAGTATCTCCACTTGTGATGGACGCCAAACATTCGCGGTTTTCATAAACCTGCCATAGCGAACCACAATCGCTCCCCGCTGTGTGCGAATTTCCATTTTCACCGCATGGAAATCTTGAGGCTCCAATTCGACAAATCCTGAAACCGCCCCACCGGAGCCTCTCCTCGTCTCGAGGATGTAGGCGGAACCCGACTTTTTCAATTCGAGATTTTCCTCGCCTCCCAACGTAAGCGCCCAATCCCCCAGTATGAGCTTGATAAAAATCTCGCTGTTCAGCGGGATTCCCAGAATCTGCTCGATCCCCCGCCTGTTCGTCCTGCCCACGTATACCGTGTTGCGCGAGGGGGAATAGGCGCGAAACGAAGCGCCTTGCGCAACGACTACCATCAGGGGCGTGCCGAAAGGAGAGAGAGGCTCTATCCGCAGCGAGTCGGGCTTTCTCAGGACAATGGCCGCGTGGCCGGCAAACGTACCCTGGGGAACCAGTGGATTCTCGCGTCTCGCATTCGAGCGGTCCCTGTGAAAACGCAACTGCATGAATACAGCGCCCCGATATGCGCTAGGGTAACGCCTTGCTTTGAGTTTGGCGATTATTTCCGCCCGTGACACATTACGCGGCGGGGCCTCGCCGACTTGCCTGGTTTGAAAAAGCGCGCAACCGGCCAGGGTACAGCACAAAAATGCCAGACTCATACGCAAACTAAGCAAAATTCAAATGTCCCCGGTCAAAGGAGCCGAGAAAATCCGGGCGAGAACCAGCGGGCGCGACAAAATGCTCGATGAAGCGCACACCCCTACATGAGGGGTTTTTTCTGTTTTGGACGATGCGTTTGAATCTTTTGTTTAAGTTTTTCGTTTTTCGGGTCCGCCTCGGAAGCGCGCTTCCAATGGAGAAGCGCATTTTCGATATCATGCAAGGCGAGATATATATCGCCAAGATGATCGAGGATAACGGCGTCTTTCGGCATCTTCGTCGCCGCGTGCCGCACTTTCACGAGCGCTTCCTGAAAACGGCCCTGACGATAATAAATCCACCCGATGCTATCCAGAAAAGCGGCGTTTTCCGGCTCAATCGCCAGCGCGCGATCCAGGAGTTTTTCCGCCTCGTCGAGGTTCTTGTCGAGTTCTGAGAACATATAGCCTAACAGGTTCAAGGCGTTGGCGTGTTTGGGGTTTTTTTGAATGAGTTTCCTCGTACTCGCCTCCACGTCGTCCCATCGCTTGAGTTCGTAAAACGTCGAGGCGAGAGAATATAAATAACCCTCCCGGTCGGGCTCCAGCTTCACCGCTCTTTGAAGATAAGGTAAAGCTTCGACGAACTTCTTTTGTCTCGACAGCGCCAAACCGCGCGTATAATGCACCCGTCCTTCCTCGGGATGAAGCTTCTCGGCAGTATCCAGAATATCGCTCACCTTCTTCCATTTTTTCTGGTCGATGTACAACCAGGCGAGCTGGATATGCCCGTCCAGCGACTTGGGCAACAATGACAACAACTCGAGAAGCTCCTCCTCGGCGCGCTTGTATTGCTTCAGTTCTTCATAAATCCTCGCGACATACTTGCGCACCATTTCGTCTTTCGGGTTTCTTGCCAGCACGAACCGAAATTCCCGAAGCGCATCCTGGTATTCTCTCTGATCGAAGTTCAAGAAACCGAGGGTGCGGTGCACTCTCACGTTGCCAGGCTCCTCTGAACCAAGCACTTTGAACTCTTCGAGAGCCTGCTTCATATTCTTCTTTCGGATGTAGAGCTGTCCCAGGCGAGAGCGAATGATTCGGTTGCCGGGTTCGATTCTTTGCGCTTTTTTGTAAGTCGTTTCCGCTTCGTCGAATTTATCCTGCGTCTCATAGATTCTGGCGAGCAGAAGCATCCCTCGCGTGAATCTCGGCTGCCTTTCCAGGAGTTTGATAATTTCGCTCTCCGCTTCGGTGTATCTTTTCATGCCCGCATAGGCTTGCGCCAGATTATACCTGCCGAGTATGGGCCTTTTCCCCGACTTGACGAGGGCCTCCAGCGTCTCGGCGGCTTCGGGATACTTGTTCAAATCCAGATAAACGCTGCCCAGAAGCAGACGCGTTTCCTGGTGCTCGGGGCTCATTTTCAACAACGCGTTATAAGTGTCGACGGCTTTGTTCAGCTTCATCCGGGAGGCGTATATGCCTCCCAGAACGAAGTGGGCCTCGAGGTTATTCGCGTTCTGCGTCGTCGCCTTGAGAGCGTATTCTTCGGCCTCCGCCAGTTTCCCCTGGCGGACGAGAAGCGATGCCAGGCGGGTCGACAAAAACGAAGAGTTCGGATTGCGCTTGACCGCCATGAGATAGGACGATTCCGCATCCTTGAGGTTTCCGCCCAACTCTTCCCGATAGCCGGAGATGAAATAGAAATAGGATTTAGAAGTTTCTTTAATCTTTTCCGAAAGTGGACGCAGTTTGACCACGGGAGCAGGCGCGACCGGCTTCACCTCGGATTCGAGGGGCGCGCATCCCGCCAGGATCAGGGCGACGGGCAAAATCATCTTCCCGTAGAATTTCATCATGAAATGCAACCTCTCCAGCAACAGTTCACGCCAGATATTATCACAACAGCGAATCCCGGTGCGTTCTAATATGATTTATGAGTTTTTTCGCAGCGCTCTGCAATTGCTCATCCTCCACGTCGGCGATGGCGTCACCAATCGCAGCTTCATCGCCCGAGGAAATCGGCGTCGCTTCCCTGGGAAACGCTACAGAATCACTTTCCTCTTCGTCATAGTCAAACTTAAAACCATCGTTCGAGAGCCTGAAGCGAATCTCGTCGATACGAGAATCCTCCATGCGCTCATTGATCCTCGCAAGCAAATCCTGTTTTCTAAGCTCCAGTTCATACAGCCAGCTCGAGTTCGCCACTTCCACGAAGAGACAACCTTTTCTAAGAGATACCGGCCGCGCCGCCCGGGAGATGCCCTCTCCCACGGCCTTCGGCCATATGCGGAAGACGAAATTCCTGGCCAATCGCTTACCCCACGGCTCTTTGCGGCGCACTTCTCTCAGAATGGATGAAAATCTCCTGGGCTTCGAGAAAGGTTGTCTACTCACCCGGAACACCCTTTTTCTCGAGATGTTCCGCGATTCCCCCGTTTTGCAGTTCCCCGATCGCCATCATGACGCGGTCGATGATCTTCTGGCTCGCCTCTTTCATGTTTGCGATAGCGTATTCATCGCTCAAATCAATCGGCGCGCCGAATCGCAACTCGACCCTCGTTCCCGGGCGGGGAATGGTCTTGCCCACCGGAATCACGCGGTCCGTTCCCTTGATGGAGACGGGGACGACGGTGGGGGTGGTGTTCCTCACGATTCGGCCCACCATCCGGTTCCCTTGCAGAAGCCGCCCGTCGCGGCTCCTCGTACCCTCGGGATACAGGATGACTTTGCCTTCCCTGATGTACTCCTCAATCATGCGGATGGATTTTCTGTCCGCCCCGCCGCGCTTGATGGGAAAACCCCGCCATTTGCGCAGTATCCAGCCTACGACGGGGATATCGAATAGCTCTTCCTTGCCCGCCTGGCGAAGCAGTTCCTTGGGATATCTCAGATAAATGGCCCAAGGGATTACCAGAACATCCAATGCGGAAATATGATTGCTCAGGAACAGGATGTTCCCCCCCGGCGGGATGTTTTCCATCCCACTGATTTTCATTTTCGTGAATACGCGCACCAAAAGGCCCACGAAGCCGCGCCCCAGCCGTATCATCACCCGCTCGCTCAATGGACCCGTGCCTTCGATCACCCCGAATTTCTCCCGTCATGTAGAGATGAAAAATCACAGAATTTCATGATTTCCAATAGCCGAACCATCCAGAAGGCGTAGAGCGAAACTGCTCTCAGGCGGACGTAGAGGCATTATACCCCCACTCGATGGAGAATAACACAAGGCGGGCTCGGTAATGGTAATGAGGTTGCCCGGCAACGAGGGGGGTGCAATAATTCGCCCGCCTTACAGGGAAACAACCATTCGCCCGCAAGGGGAGTTTTGCGTGCCCGGCATCAACCCGCTGATTTTCAGGGAATACGACATTCGCGGCGTTGTGGAGAAAGACCTCACCACCGATATCGTCGAGACAATCGGAGGCTCTCTCGGCACGCACTTGGGCGGCGCGCAGGGGGCCGCCATCGCCCTCGGACGGGACAACCGTTTCTCCTCCCCCGATTTTTACGACGCGCTACAAATGGGCCTCACTGCGTCCGGCTGCAGCGTCATCGGTATCGGCATGGTGCCCACTCCGGTGGTTTCCTTCGCGACGCATCACCTCGATGTGGCGGGTGCGGTGCAAATCACGGGCTCGCATAACCCGCCGGAATTCAACGGCTTCAAGATCACCCGCGGGCGCGAGGCGATTCACGGCGCGGAAATCCAGGAGATAAGAAGAATCATCGAAGAGGGCCGTATCCACCGGGCCGAGGCGCGAGGCGGGTTCGAGGAAGTCGACATCAGGCACAGGTACATCGAGCGCGCGTCCAAGGATCTGGCGCTCTCGAGGCCCGTGAAGGTCGTCCTCGATGCTGGAAACGGGGTCGGCGGCACGGTGGCGCCCCAGGTTTTGAGAAAAATAGGTGCAGAAGTTGTGGAACTCTTCACAGAGCCCGACGCCTCCTATCCGAATCACCATCCCGATCCCACGGTGCCGAAAAATCTCGAATCCCTCATAGCCAAGGTGCGGGAAACGAATGCGGAGGTGGGCATCGGACTGGACGGCGACGGGGACCGCATCGGCGCGGTGGACGCCACGGGCAGGATCATCTGGGGAGATGAGTTGCTCATGCTGCTCTCCGCACCCATTCTGGCGCGAAACGAAGGCGAGGCCATCGTATTCGACGTGAAATGCTCATCGCGCCTGGCCGACGCCGTCAAGCAGATGGGAGGGCGTCCCGTGATGAGCGCGACGGGCCACTCGCTCGTGCGCGCCAAGATCGTGGAAGAACAAGCCCCATTGGGAGGCGAACTCTCGGGTCACATCTTTTTCGTGGACGGCTATTTGGGCTATGACGACGCCATTTATACATCGGCGAGGCTCTTACACCTCCTTTGCGACTCCGGGGAAACGCTCGCCGAGCGGGTGTCGAAAATCCCCACGTCGGTCTCCACGCCCGAAATCCGGGTCGATTGTCCGGACGAGGAGAAATTCCAGATCGTCGATAACCTAAAGAATCACTTTAAGATGATATATGAAACTATTGAAGTTGATGGTGCTCGAATAAACTTCGAGAAAGGGTGGGGCCTCGTACGCGCCTCGAACACGCAGCCGGTGCTCGTCATGCGCTTCGAGGCGCTCGACGAACCCTCCCTGCGCGCGTACCAGAGCGAAGTATACGCGGAGATAAAAAAATACCCCGCCGTCTCCCTGCCGGATGCGTAGCCTCCGCGCGCTCTACGGGTGGGTGCTGAGCTGGGCGGATTCGCGCTACGCCCTGCCCGCCCTCATCATCGTTTCGGCTACGGAATCCGTCTTTTTTCCCATACCGCCGGACCCGCTTCTGATGGCGCTTGCGCTTTCGAGGCCGCAAAGAGCGTATCTCTACGCCGCCATCTGTTCGGCTTCCTCGGTGCTGGGCGGCGCGCTGGGCTATTTCATCGGCATTTATTTACTTAAAAGCGTCGGCGAGCCCATCTTCGCCTTCTACGGCGTGGCGGACAAATACCAGATCGTCCAGGAATACTACCGCGCCTATGACGCCTGGGCGGTGGGAATCGCAGGCTTCACGCCGATACCCTACAAGGTGTTCACCATATCGGCGGGCGCGTTCCACATCGACTTTTGGGTTTTCCTCATCGCGTCGGCCTTAAGCCGCTCGGCGCGCTTTTTCATCGAGGCCGCGCTCATCCACCGCTTCGGCCCGCCGATACGAAGTTTCATCGATCGCCGCTTTAATTTATTGACCATCCTCTTTATCGTATTGCTTTTGGGCGGTTTTCTCCTGTTCAGGGGGATTTTCCAGTGACCCGGCGCAGCACGCCCCCCTTGTGGGCGGTCATCATGGCGGGAGGCTCGGGAACGCGCTTCTGGCCCGTGAGCAAAAACGCGATGCCCAAGCAATTCCTGCCCCCAGGGGGAGGGATTCCTCCCCGAAATGCAGGCCCCACGCTACTGGAACTCACGCTCAAGCGCGCACGCGGCTTCGCACCGCCCGAGCGAACGCTCGTCATGGCCTCGGCGGCGCACAAAAAATTCCTGAGAAATCTCGAGATCCCGAAACGCAACGTCGTCCATGAACCGGAAGGAAGAAACACCGCGCCCTGCCTCGGCCTGGCGGCGCGCCTCATCGAATCGCGAGAGCCTGGCGCGCTCATGTGCGCCGTGCCCGCAGACCAGCACGTCGGAAAAACGAGGGAATTTCAAAAGCTCATCAGGGCGGGCGCGCGTCTGGCGCGCGCGCATGACTCCATCGTCTCGCTCGGGGCACCGCCCCATTCACCCGAGACCGGTTTCGGCTATATCGAACGCGGCGAGCGCGTCACGCCCACAGGCGAAATCGAGGCGTTTCGCGCCAAGAGATTCCGGGAAAAGCCCCCACTCGCACAGGCCCGAAGATATGCGGCATCCGGGAAACACTACTGGAACAGCGGCATCTTCATCTCCCGGGCCGCATGCCTGATCGAGGAACTAGAATCCCGCCTGCCCCGCCTGGGCGCCGTTTTATGCCGGGCGGCATCCGCATACGCTAAGCGCGACACCGCCGCTTTCGCGAAATTGTGGAAAAAATGCGAATCCATCAGCATCGATCACGCGGTGATGGAGAAGTCGCGCAACCTCATCGTCTTGCCGGCAGACGTCGGCTGGAGCGACCTGGGCACGTGGCCGGCTCTCAGGGGCGTCCTGGCGCGCGATGAGGCCGGCAACGTCTGGATACTGCCCAAAGGGGGCAGAACCGAATCCATCGACGCGAAAAATCTGATCGTCCGCTCGAACAAGAAACTCGTCGCCGCCGTCGGTGTCGAGGACGTCATCGTCGTCGAGACGGACGACGCGCTGTTAATCTGCTCGATTGCGGATGCGGAAAAGATCGGCGAGATGGTCAAGAACCTCGGGAAAGGCGACGCGAAATTCCTATGAATCATCCACCGGAAGACTGAATATGCTCTGGGAACACGCCCTTATTCTCGGCGTCCTGCAAGGCCTGACCGAATTCCTGCCGGTCAGCAGCTCGGGCCATCTCGTTCTGGGCCAGAGCATTCTGGGGCTCAAAGAACCCGAGTTGTTCTTCGACGTCCTGCTCCACGTCGGCACGCTCGCCGCCGTCCTCGTCTTCTACGGAAAAGACCTCTGGCGAATCGCGCGGGGGTGGATCTCGTCCCTGGCGGGTAAAGAATCAGGCGACGGCTCGGCCAGAACGGGCTGGCTCCTGATTCTCGGCTCCGTTCCTGCGGGGGTCGCGGGCGTTTTCGTGGGCGGCCTCGTCGAGGAGATGTTCGCCTCTCCCAGGCTCGCCGCCTGCGCGCTGCTCGTGACGGGCAGCATTCTGTGCCTGAGCGAACCCAAAGAGGGCGGGGGCCGGGGAGAAGCGCAGATGACGGCCAAAGACGCCCTCGTCATCGGCGTCTTTCAGGCGTTCGCCATCGTGCCGGGAATCTCGCGCTCGGGCGCGACCATCGCCGCCGCCCTCATACGCGGGGTGGCGCGCGAGCAGGCCGCGCGCTTCAGCTTCCTACTCTCGGTGCCGGCCATACTGGGGGCATTCGCGCTCAAACTAAAAGACATAGAAGGCCCGCTCGGCGAGAAGCTGCTCCCCTACGCCGTCGGCGCACTCGCCGCCGCGGTCGTGGGGGCCGTCGCCCTGGGCTGGCTCATCCGCCTCGTGCGGGGCGGCAACCTGGCGCGCTTCCGCTACTACTGCTGGGGCGCGGGCGCGCTCTCCCTCATATACCTGTTCACTACGGGATAGCGACCTCGGACAGGTACGGGGGCCTGTCCCTACTACGGACCCACCCCTTCCCGGTCGGCTTCAAACCACAAATCACGAAACCAGGGCTTTTTCAACAACCCCGCGCTTCGCCTAGTGCATGGGTGAGAAAGAAGAGGGCACCCAGATTTCCGAATTCTGCGTATCCAGGAACGGACGCGAGCCCGGAGGCCAGTGCGGAAGCTCGTGCGCTTTCTTGCGAATCTCCGCGCGGTGGTTCATGTCCTCGTACGCCCAGACGTGAATCCACTGGTTGAGCGGCCCCATGTCGGTCATGAAGAGCGCCGCCAGCGGGGAGAGCTCTTCCCGCGCCGCGATGTGCTCGCTCCATCGGCTCAGGACCTCGCCCGTCTTGCCGGGCTGCACGGTGTAGGTCCTGAACTCATACACGCTGCCGTAGGCCCCGAGGCGCGGTTCGGGCCGGAACGGGGGGGTCGTCAAAACCGCGCTCTCCTGCTCGAGAATGAGATGCCCGTTGGGCGGCGGCCACCAGTCCAGGCTCATCGTCTTCGCGCGCACCTCGGCGCGGTGGTCCAGACTCTCGTACTGCCAGATGTGCCTGATGCGGTTCAGGTCCCCTACCTCGGTATGGAAAAATCCCATGATCGGAGAGAGTTCGTTCCTCTTGTCGATGACCTTGGCGAAATTCTCCTCGAACTCGGCCACGCCGCCGACGGTCAGCCTATAAGTGCGCATCTCGTAGATCATGCAAAATCTCCTCGCAGATGGTTTCAGAAAAAGGATTTACCCGGAGTGTAGGTCGAAGCGCGCGGTCGAGCAAGGAGGCGAGAGCTATTTCGCACCGAATCGCTCACATAAGCGCGAGCGGCGACTCCTCTTTATTCAGGGCTGTTGATTAAGCCGTTCTCGGGAGCGGGGGCCTTTGACGCTCATTCATCAATCGAGTCAAACCATCGTCTTGAATGCCGCATATCAACCTCGCCCTGAGTAGCCGCCGTAGGTCAAAAGCGACTGGTTATGGAGCGTATGTATCGAAGGAACCTGGTCTGGAAGCGCTACCGCGCCTCACGCGGTTTCCGGCGAACCTGGGCGAGATCTTTCAGCAGGACGAAGTCGGAGAGGATTGCCGCTCCTTCGCGCAGGGAGGACCAGCGCGCCGCATCGATCGTGAACGCGGCCAGGGCGGCGGTCGGGAACTTCCCGCTCATACGCCGGCGCATCGGCTCGGGTCCGTCGCCGCAAATCCCGGCGGCGAGGTCTTCGAGCCCCGGGTTGTGGGCGATGAACAGGACACAATCGACAGCGGTTTCGATGCGCCTGAGGCGTTTCAGCAGGGCTGCCGCGTCCGCTCCGAAGAAGCTCCGAAGAAGCCGCTCTCGATCCTCAGGTCGACGTCGCCTCTCGTTCCCGCAAAACCGCACAAAGATAATGGCGAAGATATGGAAAATCGGCTCCTAGGCGGAGCGAAACATCTCTTTGAGTTTCATCCATGTGAACGAGTGGCTCCTAGTTCACCCGCTTCTCGCGGCCGGCCCATTCCTTATCGCGGAGAACGAACTTCTGGATTTTGCCCGTGGCGGTCTTGGGGAGCGGACCGAACTCCACGC
>JAPPHK010000312.1 GCA_028820795.1 Nitrospinota bacterium
AGCCGAGCGCCACGCCCATCTCGGGGAACATGCACGCAATGCTCGCGTCGGTGTGGCCGAGCGTCCTCGGGCGCACGCCGAACGATTCCACCGCGTTCGAGACCGTGGGGGTGTCGATCGCTCTCAGCTTCGCGAGCGTTTCAGCGGATAGCGTCATCTGTCGTCTCCTTATTCGGTAAGAGGCCGCGCCGCGCGCGCCTTTCGTGAACCGGAAAGATCATAACGGGTGGCCCGATTATATGATCGGGAACGCGAGGAGAGTAGGGGGAGGGGGCTCGGGGTTGCTGGTAAAGCTTCCCCTGAGTAGGGAGGGAATCCCGATCATCGAATTGTTCACCGTAGGGACAGGCCTCCGTGCCTGTCCTCATTTTTTGCCGTTCTACAAAAGGACAACCACGGAGGGTTGTCCCTACAACCACAATCCTGGCCAAAGAAGGTTTTTCAACCAACCCCGACTTCCGAATCCCGATCGGATCGGCTTGGTGTTGACTGACATAACAATTTTGTTATATTCAATTGACGAGGGCCCACCCGGTATTCCTGCGAACGCTCGCCGCCGAATCACGAGGAGAAGGGATGCTTTATTTCCGTGCAACGCAAGAAACTAAAGATATCGAAGCCCCTTGTCTGGGAGGGAAACAACAAGAAAGAGTTGTTGAAGTTCCCGCGCGAGGTTCAGAGAGATATCGGGTACGCTCTTTACCTGGCTCAGTGTGGAGAAAAATATCGCTTCGCTAAACCCTTAAAGGGTTTCGGAGGAGCTGGGGTTTTAGAGATAATTGAAAATCACGACGGGAATACGTATCGAGCCGTCTATACAGTGAAACTTGAAGATGCAGTGTATGTTCTCCACATCTTTCAAAAGAAATCGAAAAGGGGTATCCGAACACCTCGGCGGGATATGGAAATCATCGAGGCCAACTTCAAGCGACTGATGGAACGAATAAAATGGTAGAGAAAACACCAGAAAACGAGGAGAGCGGAATGGATGAAAAAATCATCACGGAAGGCGTGCTAAACGTATTCGAGGATTTGGGGCTTCCCGATGCCGATGAACTGATCCTCAAGGCGGAACTTCTCCGGGAGATTACGGATACCATCGAATCGAGAGGGCTCAAGCAAAAGGACCTCATGAAGCTTCTCGACATCAAGCAGCCCGAGGCGTCGTATCTCATGAACGAAAAGCTCTCGCGCTTCTCTCGCGAGCGGCTGATCGACTACATGGTCAAGCTGGGCATGACGGTGGAGTTGCGGGTCAAGAAACCGAAGAAGAACGCTCCCTTGAAACCCGGCGCGCTTGTTTACGTTGGGGCGTCGTAAGGGGTCTGCCTGCGCCGGATTGTAGGGACAGGTCGCGACCTGTCCCTACGACCTCAAATCCCTACCCCCGCATCCGCTCCCGCCAGTCGCGCATGGCGGCGCGCGTGGTGTCGAAGGCGAGCTCGTCGAAGTCGATCGTCTCGGGCGAGACGAGCTTGACCTCGGTGGTCTCGGCGAGGGCGCGGGGGGAGCCGGCCGTCACGGCGCCCGTGTAGACGATGAGCACGGTGGCGTTTCCCTCGAACGAGTACACGCCCAGGAGCGCGTCCACCGCCACCTCGATTCCCGCCTCCTCAAACGCTTCGCGCGCGGCGGCTTCGGCGACCACTTCGCCGCGGTTCACGAAGCCGCCCGGGAAGGTCCACAGCCCCTTGCCGGGGTTGTGGGCGCGCCGCACGAGCACGGCCTCCCTCCCGATGGTCGCGACGACGCCCGCCGCCACCTTGGGGTCCAGGAAGTGGACGTGGTTGCAGGACGCCGCGCTGCAGCAAAGCTGCATGGTGCCGTCTCCCTCCGTCCAGGGGCGGTAGAGGAGCGGACTCCCGCAGGAGACGCAGAACTTCACCCCGCCTCCCAGGTGGGGGTGGGCCTGCGGGGCGTCGGCGCTCAAGTCAGAAATTGTTCGGCTCCGGGCCGGCAGAAGGGGTTGGTGGCTCGCTCGCGGCCGATGGTGGTCTCCGGCCCGTGGCCCGGATGCACGACGGTATCGTCAGGCAACGTGAGCAGTTGCGTCCGGATGGAGTTCAGCAGTACGCCTCCGTCGCCCATGTAGAGGTCGGTGCGTCCGACCGACCCCGCGAAGAGCGCGTCGCCCACGATGGCGTGTCCCGGCTCATTCTCATTCCCCGGCCGGTAGAGGGTGACGTTGCCGGGCGCGTGGCCGTCGGTGAGCCTGATCTCGAATACGAGGTTTCCCACCGAGATCGTCTCGCCCGGCACGAGGTGCGCGTCCACCTCGGGGACCGGCGGTTCGGGGAAGCCGTAGCCGCGCGCCGCGTTCGGTATGTCGTGCAGGTTGAAGAGTTCCGCCTCGTGGAGCCAGTAGGGAACCCTAAGCTTTTCTTTCGCCTCGGCGACGCCCTCTGCGTGGTCGATGTGCGCGTGGGTGCCGATGATTTTTGTGAGGGCGAGGCCGCGTTCGCGCGCGACGGCTATGACGCGGTCCACCTCCGCGCCCGGGTCGACGTAGGCGCCCTCTTTCGTCTCCTCGCAGCCCACGACGTAGCTGTTCATCTGGAAGGGCCCGACGGGTATCCGTTCGATGATCAAGGAAAATCCTTTCTCAGTGCATGGCGGGAGTGCGTCCGGCCACTATGGAGTTGTTGAAAAAGTCCCACAAAGGGAGCGCGGTGAATTTTCACTCCCCCTCAAGGGGGGAGTGGTTCTCCCCCTTTCATCGGTCGCGTCAAGCCCTCGTTTATCGGGGGTTTTTCAACAGCCCCACTAGGAATCGGGGGGGAAGATGACGATTTCGATTCGCCGGTTCGTCCGGCGGCCCGCGCGCGTGTCGTTGTCGGCGATCGGACGGAACTCGCCCATCCCCGCTCCCGAGACCCGGCGCGGGTCGAGGTTTCCCACCTCGACGAAATAGCGCAGCACCCGCGTGGCGCGCGCGGCGGAAAGCTCCCAGTTCGTCTCCCAGCGCTCCGCCAGGCGGTCGGATATCTGCACGTTGTCGGTGTGGCCCTGCACCTGCACCTCGCGGTTCGCGTAGCGGCGCAGGAGGCTCGAGAACTTTACGAGCAGGGCCCTGCTCTCAGCGCGGATCTTGGCGCTTCCCGACTTGAAGAGGATGGCGCTCGCGATGCTGATCACCACCCGGTCGCCGGCGCGGCGCACCTCGATGGTTCCGCGGCGCCGTTCTCTCGCGAACTGCGCCTTCATGTCCTTTTCGAGCTGGATCTGGAAGCGAATCCTGTCCTCGAAGCGCAGGAGTTTCTTTTGCGCGGTGACGAGGTTCTTCTGGATCTCCCGGACCCGTGCGCGCGAGTTCTCGTAGGCGCGCTCGAAGCGCCGGGCCTTCTGGGCGCTCTCGGTCTGCTGGGACTGCTGGGCGGTCACCTGCGCGCGCAGGTCGGCCACGCGCGTCTCCGTCTGCTGGCTGTGGCGCCTGGCCATGGTGAGGGACTGGCTAAGCTCCTGGGCTTCCAGGTCTTTTTGCTTGATCCGTCCTTCGAGTTCCTCGATATTCCGGCCCAGTTCATCGATCCGGCGCTGGTAGTCGGAGATTTCCTTCCTGAGGCCGGCGGCTTCGTCCGTCTTTCGCTCGTAGTCTTCGATGCCCACGCATCCGGTGAGCAGGGCGGCGGCGAGGAATAAAATTACGGGGCGATGCGTCTGCATTCAGTTTCCTCCTCCGGACAAGAAGCGGTTGGCGTCGGCGACGTCGAGCCTGCTGCCGACGATGAAGGGAATGCGCTGGTGAAGTTTTTCGGGCTGGATCTCCATCACCCGGCCGCGGCCGTCGCTCGCCGCGCCCCCGGCCTGCTCCGCGATGAAGGACATCGGGTTGCACTCATACAGCAGGCGCAGCTTGCCGCTGGGGTTTTTCCTGTCGCCCGGATAGAGGAAGATGCCGCCCTTCAGGAGGTTTCTGTGGAAATCGGCCACCAGCGAACCGATGTAGCGGCCCGAATAGGGGCGGCCCGATTCGGCGTCATCTTCTTTCAGGTATGCGATGTAGCGGGAGGTGGGCTCGTCCCACTTCGAGGAATTTCCCTCGTTGATGCTGTAAATCTTGCCCCGCTCGGGAATCCGGATGTCGGGATGGGAGAGGAAGAACTCGCCCACCGAGGGGTCGAGCGTGAAGCCGTCCACGCCGTTGCCCGTGGTGTAGACCAGCATGGTGGACGAGCCGTAGATGACGTAGCCCGCGCAGACCTGCTCGACGCCCGGCTGGAGGAAGTCGTCGAGCTGCGTGGGGCCGTTCCCGCCCCTGCGGCGCAGGATGGAGAAGATCGAGCCGATGCTCACGTTCACGTCGATGTTCGAGGAGCCGTCCAGCGGGTCGTAGAGCACGACGTATTCGCCGCCCTCCACGTATTTGCCGGGAACGACGTAGACCTCCTCCATCTCCTCGCTCGCCAGGGCGGCCACCGAACCGGTGTGGTCGAGGGCCCTGCGCATCACGTCGTTCGCGTATTCGTCGAGTTTCTGGACTTCCTCGCCCTGCACGTTCAGCTCGCCGGTCAGGCCCAGGATGTCCACGAGGCCCGCCTTGTTGACCTCGGCGTTGATGATCTTGGCGGCCAGGGTGATCTGCGTGACGAGGCGGGTGAAGAGCCCGCGCGCGCCCGGGTGGTTCCGCTCCTCCTCGCGGATGTGGCGCTCGAGCGTCATGCCCTTGAAGTTCGTGGCGGCGGCGGCTTCCTGCTGCATCCTCTCTCCTGTTCCCTGGCGGGCGGTCGCTCGTCCGGCTACGCGGCGGCGACTTCTCCTTCCATCGCGTCCTCGTACGCGCCCGTTCGCGCGGCGCCGTTGCACTTGCACCGGTGGAGGAAGAGTCTCTGGGCGAGGGGCGCGTTCGCCGCATCGCCGCCCCAGCCCTTGAGCGCCGGCGCCTGCAGCGCGCGGCCGTAGGAGAAGCTGAGCTCCCAGGGGTGGGGGCCCATCGCGTTCATCGCGTTTAAGTGCGCGGTGGCGACCGCGTCGCTCTGCCCGCCCGAGAGGAAGCAGATGCCGGGCACGGCGGCGGGCACGTTTCTCGTGAGAGAGCGCACCGTGGCCTCGGCCACTTCCCCCACGCCCGCCTGGGTCGTGCATCCCTTGCCCGAGATCACCATGTTGGGTTTCAGGATCATGCCCTCGAGCGAGACGCGGTGTACGTGCAGGGCGTGGAATACGCTCTCGAGCGCCTCGTTCGTGACCTCCTCGCAGACCTCGATGGTGTTGTCCGCGTCCATGAGCACCTCGGGCTCCACGATGGGCACGAGACCCGCCTCCTGGGAGAGCGCCGCGTAGCGCGCGAGGCCGTGCGCGTTGGCGTCGATGCAATAGGCCGAGGGGATTCCCTCGCCGATGGTGATGACGGCGCGCCACTTGGTGAACTTCGCGCCGAGCGAGACGTATTCGGCCAGTCGCTCGCGCAGGCCGTCCAGGCCCTCGGTGACCTTCTCGCCCGGGGCGAAGGCCAGGTCCTTGGCGCCCTTGTCGACCTTGATGCCGGGCAGGATGCCGCGCGAGGCGAGCAGCGCGCCGAAGTTCGTCCCGTTCGCCGCGCTCTGGCGCAGCGTCTCGTCGAAGAGGATGACGCCGCTGATGTATTCCTCGATTCCTTCCGTCGTGAAAAGAAGCTCGCGGTAGGCGCGCCGGTTCTCCTCGGTGGATTCGACGTTTATGCTGTCGAGGCGCTTTTGAATCGTGCCCGAACTCTCGTCCGCCGCGAGGATGCCTTTGCCGGGAGCCACCATCTGCTGGGCGATTTTCGCCAGGTTGTCCGTGCTCATGATTTTGCTCCTGCTGGAATTGCCATGAGGTGAAGAAGTTATCAGAGTCCCTTCCCGTCCGAAGGGATTTTTCCGCTTTTCGTCTCTTTCGGTTTTTGTTGGGGCGGTCCCCGAATTCAGGCTTCTGAACGGCCCGTTCGGCGTTCGGTCTTTTGGTTCGGAACGAAACAACCCGTCGCGTGTTGAGGATAACAAAACCACGCGGAAGAAGAAACCGCCGCGTGGGTGGAAATCAGTTTCACATCGTGGTCGAATGGGTTTTCCCGCCCGGGTGAAGAGGTCCCCGATGCCCCGTTTTTTCCGCGCGCGCCCATGAGCGCGCAGATCCCCGGCGCAATCCCCTTCTGGCGGATGCCCGCGTTTTATTTCCTGCATTTTTTCGCCGTGGGCGTCATGCTCCCGTTCCTGAACATCTTTTATCACTCCGTGGGCGTGAGCGGGTTCCAGCTCGGCCTGCTGAACGCGGCGCCGCGTCTTTCGAGCGCGCTCGCGCCGCCTCTGTTCGGAGCGCTCGCCGACAAGTTCCGCCTGGGGAGAAGCGTGGCCTTCACCTGCGCCATAACGAGCTCCCTCCTGGCGCTTCTCCTGTGGGGGGCGAGCGGTTTTATCGCGCTGTTCGTATTGATCACGTTCTTCTCCGCCTTGAGAGCCCCCCTCGTGCCCATCGCCGAGAATCTCTGCCTGCGCGAGATAGAGGCCACGGGCGCGCAATACGGCCGGGTGCGCCTGTGGGGTTCGCTGGGCTTCATCGTCGCGGCCATGGGCGCGGGCCGCCTGGTCGAGACCACCGGGGTCGCCTCCATATTTCCGTTTGTGGCGTGCGTGGGCGCCGTGCTCGTTTTCGTGATCTTCTATCTGCCGAGGGAGACGGGCCCCGCGCGCCCGCGCTTCCGGGCCGACCTGGGGTTACTGCTCCGCAGTAGTCCGCTCGCCGTCTTCCTCCTCACCACGACGTTCGCCGCGACCTCCGCAGGTCCCTTCGGGATTTACTTCAGCATCAGGCTGAAACAGCTCGGGCTTTCGGCGGACCTGATCGCCCTGGCGTGGACGGTGGGCGTGGTGAGCGAAATCGTATTTCTCATCTACGCGCAGGCCATCCAGAGAAGGTTCGGCCTCAAGTGGATGATAACCGCCGGCATGTTCGCCGCAGGCCTGAGATGGGAGTTCGTCGCCCTCACGACGGACGCGGTTTTGCTCATCCTCATTCAACTCTTGCACGGCGTCGCCTTCGGCGTATTCCACGCGGGCGCGATCCAGTACGTCGACCGCCTGAGCAGCGCGGCGACGAAGAACACCGCGCAATCCCTCTACAGCGCCGCCACCTGGGGAGTCGGCTCCACGCTCGGCGCGCTCACGGCGGGCTGGCTGCTCCCGGTCTGGGGGTTCGTGACGCTGCTCCATGTCGCCGCAGGGGTGGCGCTGTGCGCGGGACTGGCCTTCGCCGTCTTCGGCGAGAACGTGGAGTGAAACCCCGCGACTTCGCTGGGCGGCTCCTATCATCGTATGGGAGCGCGGCGAGCGTTCCCTTCTTCACGGCGCGAGGTGAGTGAGGCGAACTGAACCGAGGCGCTGCCTCGCCCCGAATTTTGTGGACATCAAGCCACGTTCGCGATAAAATATTTAGATTGCGACACAAGGTTCTCAATAACTTAACAACCGACCACGAGGATAATCTCATGAAACAAAATCGTCTATTTGCGCGCCTCGGCCTGGCGGCCTTAGCCGCGCTCGCACTGAGCGTATCGACTCCGGTATACGCAGCCGAGAAGGTCGTCGACAAGATCCACTTCCTCATCCCGGGCGGCGCGGGCGGCGGCTGGGATGGCACGGCACGCGGCACCGGGGAGGCGTTGACCAAGTCCGGCATCGTCAGGACCGCGTCGTACGAGAACATGTCCGGCGGGGGCGGCGGCAAGGCCATCGGGTTCCTGATCGAGAACGCCGCGTCCAATCACGGCACATTGATGGTCAACTCCACGCCCATCATCATACGCTCCCTGGTGGGGCGCTTCCCCCACAATTTTCGCGATCTGACCATGGTCGCCGGCACCATCGGCGACTACGCGGCCATCATCACGGGCAAGAACAGCCCCTACAAGAACTTCTCGGACCTGATAGCGGCCTACAAGAAGAACCCGCGCAAGGTGTCCGTCGGCGGCGGTTCGGTGCCCGGGGGATTGGACCATCTGGTGGCCGCCATGGCGTTCCAGGCGGCCGGGGCGGACCCGACCAGGGTCAAGTACATTCCCTATGACGCCGGGGGCAAACTGAATGCGGCGATCCTCTCCGGCGAGGTAGCCGCCGGCTCCACCGGCTTCTCCGAGGCCGTGGCGCTGGCGAAGGCCGGCGAGATGCGCATTCTGGCGGTGTCCTCGAGCAAGCGCGTGCCGGCGTACAAGGACGCTCCTACCTTCAAGGAGCAGGGTTACGACGTCACCTTCGTGAACTGGCGCGGCTTCTTCGGCGCCCCGGGACTGCCGGCCGACAAAGCGGCGCTATACCGCAAGGCCCTCGCCGCGATGTATGCGACTCCGGCGTGGAAAGTGGTGCGCGACCGTAACGGCTGGGTCGACATTCACAATTCAGGCAAGGACTTCGTCGCATTCCTGGAAAACCAGGAGAAGGTGATCAAGACCCTGATGCAGAAGCTCGGCTTCCTGAGGTAACGCGAACCACCGGTCCGGGGCGTTCGCCCGCGGCGCCCCGGATTGTCATCTCGTCCGTGTGCGTAGCGAGGAGGAATGGATCCATGACTCTCGAACGCGCCATCGCCCTGGTATTCGTCGTCGTTTGCGTGGTCTATGGTTACACGGCCTTCGTGGTCATGGAGGCATCGCTGCTGCCGTTCGAGCGCAACATGACTTTCCTTCCCAACGTATTGCCGAAGTGGCTGAGCATCATCGGCGCGCTGGTAGGGCTGGCCGTAATGGTTCAGTCGGGCGCCGGAGTCGGAAACGGCGCCGACGTCGACGACATCGACGTCGGCAACCTCCGGCAGTACAAGCTCGGTCAGGCAGTCACGCTTCTGGCGCTCATGGTCGCCTACGCGCTGCTGCTCCGGCCGGTCGGCTTCGTCGCCACGACCACCCTGTTTCTGATCCTGGGCGCCGTCATTCTCGGCGAGCGGCGCTACGTGCTGCTGGTTCCGGTGTCCGTACTGGCGGCGTTCCTGATCTGGTACCTGGTGCAGGAGGTGCTCGGCATCTTCCTCCGCCCCTGGCCCTGGTTCCTGTAGGGGGGACGACTCGATGGTTGAAGGACTCCTCGCCGGTCTGTCGACCGCCTTCACTTTTCAGAACCTTCTCATGGTCGTCGGCGGGTGCCTGATCGGCACCTTCATCGGCATGCTGCCGGGCTTGGGGCCCATGTCGATCATCGCCATCATGATCCCCATCGCCATTCAGATCGGCGATCCGGCGGCGGCGCTGATTCTGCTGGCGGGCGTGTATTACGGCGCCATTTTCGGCGGTTCCACCTCGTCCATTCTGATCAACGCCCCCGGTGTCGCCGGCACGGTCGCCACCGCCTTCGACGGCTATCCCATGGCGCGCCAGGGGCAGGCGGGCAAGGCGCTGACCATCGCCGCCATCGCTTCGTTTTCGGGAGGCACGGTCGGCGCCATCCTGCTGATGGGGTTCGCACCCGGCCTGGCGACCGTCGCGCTGCTGTTCCACTCCGCCGAGTATTTCGCGCTCATGGTCGTGGGCCTCGCCGCCATCGCCGCCTTCGCGGGCTCCGGCCAGGTCGCCAAGGCGCTGATGATGACCGTCCTCGGCGTGATGCTGGCGACCGTCGGCGAAAGCGCGCTGTTCAACGCGCCGCGCTTCACCTTCGGCATCCAGGACCTGCAGAGCGGCATCAGCTTCATCACCCTCGCCATGGCCCTGTTCGCCCTGCCGGAGGCGTTGTACCTGGTGCTCAACCCGAAACGCTCGGAGCGGGGCGGGAACGGCGAAAGCACGATCGCGAACCTGCGCATCACGCGCCAAGAGGCGAAGGAGATAGCCCCCGTCATCGGCCGCCAGTCGCTCCAGGGTTTCTTCATCGGGGTCATGCCGGGCGCGGGCGCGACCATCGCTTCGTTCCTCGGCTACGCGGTGGAGCGCAACATCGCCAAGGGGGAGGACCAGGCCAAGTTCGGAAAGGGATCGGTGAAGGGGCTGGCGGCGCCGGAAACAGCCAACAACGCGGCCTGCACGGGCTCGTTCGTGCCGCTGCTCACGCTGGGGATTCCGGGCTCCGGCACAACCGCCATCCTGCTGGGCGCCCTGATCGCGCTTAACGTGGCCCCGGGACCGCGCCTGATGGTGGATAATCCCTCCATCTTCTGGGCGGTGATCATTTCCATGTACATCGGCAACGTGGTGCTGCTGATCCTCAACCTGCCGCTGATCCCCTATATCGCCAAGCTCCTGGAGATCCCCCGCAACTACCTGATCCCCTTCATCCTGTTCTTCACCATGATGGGCAGCTACATCGGCCAGAACAACGCCACCGAATTGCTGCTGCTGACCGGCATGGGGATCGTTGCGACGATCATGCGCATGGCCGGCTACCCGCTGGCGCCGATGCTGATCGGGTTCATACTCGGGCCGCTGCTGGAGGACAACTTCGCCCGCGCCATGAACCTCACCGACGGCATCAGCTTCATGTGGGAGCGGCCGATGACGGCGTCGCTACTGGTCGCCGCCTTGTTGCTGATCTTTCTGCCTTCCATCCGCGCGGGTCTTGGGCAACTCAAGGGCGATGAGGCCGCCCAGGGCGACTGACGGGCGCAAGCTCCGCAAGAAAAGTTCCATCAACACCGAAGCAGAGTTTCGCACCCTGCGGGCGGAGCACGTCGGCGGGCGACGGCGGGCTGCTTCGGCGCAACTTCGAGGTGTGCTTCTCCGCGCCCTTCCCGGTTTCAACGTATCCCGGAAACCGCCCGCCTCTGCGTTCACGAGAACGTCGAGAAGACGCCCGAGGACCGCGCCGGGCAGGATTTTCCGCTTTGGGCGGGAACGTGGAGTGAAGCTCCGCGCTGGACGGCCCCTCTCATCGTGTGGGAGTATGGCCCGCGCTCCCTTATCGAAGGCGCGAGGCGAATGACAGAGGAGAGGGGGTGAGCATGGCGAAAAAGACCCTGTATCTGGCGAGTCCCTACGGCTTTTCCCTGCAACAGCGTGAGGGGCCCTTGAAGGAACTCGTTGCGGCGCTCGAGACCGTGGGCGCCGAGGTGTGGGAGCCGTTCACGCGCAACAACCAGCCCGAGATGCTCGCGAGTCCCGGCTGGGCGTACCGCGTGGGCCAGAACGACATGCGCGACGTGCGCGAGGCGGCGGGCTTTTTCGGCGTGGTGAACGGTTGTCCGCCCGACGAGGGCGTGATGGTGGAACTCGGCATGGCGGTCGCCTGGGGAAAGCCCGTGTTCCTGTTCCGCGACGATTTCAGGCGCTCGACCGATTGCGAGAGCTATCCGCTGAACCTCATGGTCTTCACGGGACTTCCCGAGGTCGGCTGGGAGGCCTACTTCTACACCTCGCTCGATGAGATCGCGGATCCCGCAAAAGCCCTCGCCCGATGGCTGAGAGACGAGCCGCTACCGTGAGGGGGACGATCCTCGAATGAATCAATTTAGTATTTTCCTATGGCGTCAAAGTCCAATTCCATAATCCATCCATCGGGTTTCGTGTCTGTGAGCTTAACGAAGCCGAATCCTTCGAGTCGGACTAATTCCCTAAAAAAAGTTCTTGTGGATACATCCTTGTATGCTTCTCGAATATAGGGAGATTCGAACAACTCCATTACACTGAGGCACTTTGAGGGTTGCTCTGAAAACGGATCGACAGGTTCGGTCTCCGAGATCAAAAAATCAAGAAGGCCGTATTCCCTGTCGTTTATCAGGAATCTTCTCTCGGATATTTTCTTGTTGCGCGCTTGAACCAGCATTTGGCGATAGACGATTCGATTCAACTTCGTTTTGATGAAATTGTTGATTCCTCTTAATTCCTCCATGAATCCCTGCAAACCGAAAGCGATAAACGGGGTAACGTCGAAGGGCTGCTTTTCTCTGCATTTTTGTAGCAGCTTCTTGTATTCATCGTCGTGGCGATAGAAATAATTCGACAGCCCGTAGAACCCATGTACGTTATACCCTCCTTGGAACAAGATCCCCGCCTCCACCAGGCGGGATGTTCTCCCGTTCCCGTCACCGAACGGGTGGATGGTCACAAGGAAAAAATGCGCGAGCAATGCGCGAATAGCGGGGTGTTCCGCCTCTATTTTTCGGGATCGCAAAAATTCGATGTATTCGTTCATCAAGCCGGGCAGTTCCTCATGCGGCGCGCCCCTGTGAACTCCTCCCAAAGAAGGGTTTCCAACTTGAACCGAAAAGGCTCTCAACTGCCCGGGTGTGTTATCCGTCATGTCGGCATTCTCGGTAATCATTTTGTGCATGTTCAAAATATCAGAGAGAGTAAAGGGGTCGCTGCCGGGATTGAACCTTTCTTGGACCCACGTTTGCGCGGCTCCAGCGTTTCTAATCTGAATTTGCTCCTTGCTGAGTTGCGTCGCATCCTGGTGATCGGTGGATTGTTCCTGGGCCTCGATTTGTTGTGAGACTTCGGCTTCTGAAAGGGGATTTCCCTCGATGGCTGTCGTGCCGTGAATGGCGCGGACACGGTTGAGCTTATTCAGTGTTTCCCCCCACTCAGGAGGGAGAATGAGGCTCATGGCCGCTTCTTTGGACGCTTCTATGGAAATAATGGTGCTCGTGAGACCAGCGGGTTTGTAATGATATTCGAATCTGAATTTTCTCCAGTCCAAGGCATCTCCTTATTTGACACACTATTTGACACGTTATTTGGCGACACGTATATAATTATAACTATATGATTATAATATGTTTGTAAAGTTTCATTTGAAATATATACGTTTGATTGTACGTTATTTGACACACTATTTGACACGCTATTTGGCACGCTATTTGGCAGGAAATCAAAGGCTGTCAGAAGGCTTATCGAGAAGTCAGGGGTTTCACCCCTTCCGTATGACCACCCGCACGCGGCCTTGCGCATCTGGCGTTGCGCTCTCGACGGCGTGGCCATCGGCGGCGGCGCTCTTGGGGACGCTGGTGGCGGCCTCGCCCGCGTCGAGCCATACTTCGAGTGCATCGCCCGGCGCCATCGTCTCGAGCGCGAGCTTCGTCCGCACCCAGTTCATGGGGCAGAGTTCGCCCGTGAGG
>JAPPHK010000135.1 GCA_028820795.1 Nitrospinota bacterium
CGGGGGCGGCCGCGGCCACCGTCCTGGACGGCTACCCCCTCGCCCAGCAGGGAAAAGCCAGAAAGGCCCTGGAGATGGCGCTCTATTCCTCCGTCATCGGGGACACCTTCAGCGACGTCGTCACCATCTTCATCGCGGGCGCCATCGCGGCGGTGGCCCTCCTGGTGGGGCCGCCTGAGTATTTCGCCATCTTCGTATTCAGCTTCGCCATCATCAGCTGCGTCACGGGCCGCTCCGTGATACGGGGGCTGATGTCCGCCGCCCTCGGGCTGTTCCTGAGCTCGGTCGGCCTCGACCCCCTGATCGGGGTGCGGCGCTTCACCTTCGGCTCGGTGGACCTCACGGGAGGCATATCGTTCATCGCGATGCTGATCGGAATCTTCGCGCTGTCTGAGATATTCCTCTACGGAGAGAGGACACGTGCGGAGCGAAAGGCCGAGGACGAGAAGCGCGTCACCGCGTGGCGCGCCGAGGGAAACGAGCCCCTGACCCTGGAGGAGTTCAAGAGCTGCGGGCGGACGATCTCCCGCTCGGCGGTGGTCGGCACGGTAATCGGCGCGATACCGGGCCTGGGCCAGGTGGTGTCCGCGTTCGTCTCCTACGGCCTGGCGCAACGGAGGTCCAAGGAGCCCGAGCGGTTCGGGAAGGGATCGCTGGAGGGAGTGGCCGCCGCCGAGACCGGCAACAACGCGGTCAACGGTTCGAGTCTCATCCCCCTGCTGAGCTTCGGCATCCCGGGCGACATCGTAACCGCGGTGCTCTTCGCCGCCTTCATGGTGCAGGGGCTCCGGCCGGGGCCGCGGCTGTTCGAGGAGCACGGCGCTATCGTCTACAGCATCCTGATCGCCATGCTGCTCTGCAACGCCCTCATGCTCGTCCTGGGGCACTTCAGCCTGCGCTACGTGGCCATGATCGCACGGTTTCCGAAAAGGGCCGTCTTCCCCGTGGTGGCGGCGTTCTGCGTGGTGGGGACGTACGCGCTCAACAACAGCTTCTTCGACGTGAAGGTGATGCTGGCATTCGGGGTGGTGGGCTATTTTCTCCGAAAGTTCGATTTCCCGGTCGCGCCCCTGATCATCACCTTCATTCTGGGGCGGGCGTTCGAGTCTTCCCTCGGACAATCGCTCATTCTGGGAGACGGCGACCTCTCCCTGTTCGTCCGCCGGCCCATATCGCTCGTTTTCCTGTTGCTGGCCGCGGGGTTCGTGGTCTGGGGCGCCCGCCGCCGGACCCTGCCGGCCGGCGAAGACTGAGGAGGGCTTCACTGAATCCGGGCGCATGAATCAGAGAAGGCAACTACAACCCACAGGAGGAACGAACCATGAAACGACTCTCGGCAGTATTGCTCATCGCGGCCATGGCGCTGTGGATGGCGCCAGTCCACGCGGACGCCGCGAAGTTCCCGAACAAGCCCGTCCGGCTGGTCATTCCCTATTCGCCGGGCGGCTCGCACGACGCGCACGCGCGCGCCTTCGCGAGCGTCATGGAACCCTATCTGGGCCAACCGATGCTCGCGGTCATCCGGGCGGGCGGCGGCGGCTCCATCGGAGCGAGCTTCGTGGCCCGCGCGCGGGCGGACGGACACACGCTGATCCTGGGCGACCAGCAGAGCATCCTGGTGAAGCCGCTCCTGGAGAGCCTCCCCTACACCTCGGGGTCCTTCGTGCCGGTGGGGCGCATCAACTACAGCCCCCTTCTCATCACCGTGAAGAAAGACGCCCCCTGGAAGAACCTGCGCGATCTGATCGAGGACGCCAAGCGCAGGCCGGGCAAGATTTCCTTCGGCGGCGTCCCCGGCCTGGGGGTGGACCAGATTCCCATGGAGCTTCTCTCGCTCAAGGCCGGCATCAAGCTCAAGTTCGTTCCGTTCCAGGGCGGCGGCCCCACCTGGAAGGCCTTCCTCGGCGGGCACATCGACATCGCCCCCGCCTTCGCCTCCACGGTGACGCCCCAGCTCTCCAAGGGAGCGGTCCGCGTTCTCGCAATCACCGCGCCCGACCGGCTGCCCCAGCTCCCCGACCTGCCCACCATGAAGGAGCAGGGCTTCGACGTGCAGTTCGCCATGTTCCGGACGGTCTTCGCGTCCAGGAAGACGCCCGCGGACATCCTGGCGAAGCTCCGGGCGGCCTTCGACAAGGGGGTGAAGGACAAATCCTTCCAGTCCATGGTGAAACGCATGGGCGAGCGGGTGATCTACATGAGCGGAAAGGACTTCGAGTCCTTCATGGTTGCGGAAAACGCCAATATGAAGGCGCTCGTGGACAAGCTCGTGAAGAAGAAATAGCCGCCTGACGGAAGTTGCGCCAGATCGAACAAAGGCCCCCGCCCCATCCCCGGCAACGGGGCGGGCCGGGGGCCGGGGCGGAGCGATTGTCGAGATAGGGAAAGCCCGGAACGCCGCAAACACGATTCCGTCAGAACAAACCGCGTTCCGGCGGGTTCGCCGGTTCCTCTCCGGAAAACGACCGCCCGGAACCGCGCCAAAAAGACCGGAGGGTCTCAGCGCCGGTACGGACGGATCGACGGGTCCGAATATCTGAAAATATCGATAAAATTCGATAAATTCACGGGGTATTTCGATAAATAAACGAGTTTTCCATGTGTCCGTATCGTTTTGATTTATAACGGCGTACGAAAAATCAGCCCGCTCGATTGACAGGTTCGGTCCCGGCTTCCTAATATGGGGGCATTCTCGGGAAAAGACGTCTCGGCCGCTGATGAGGAGTGAATATGCGAATCGGGAAATGGTTGTGCGCGCTGGGTTTCACGGTGTTGGTCATGGCGTTCTCTTTCCCCACATTCTCCGCCGATGAGGACGAGCAGGCCTTGCGCGGGGTGCAAAGGGTGCGCGTGCGAACGATGAAGAGCATCAGCCGCGCGATGCGCCGGATCAAGGTCTATACCAAGAAGGAGAACTACAAGCGCGTCGCGGCGGCGGCGGAGGAAATCGCGCTGCTTTCGGCGGCGATTCCTTTCTTAAGCCCCAAGGGCAGCGCTTTCGGCAAAACGCGTATCAAGGAAGAAGTCTGGAGCCGGTTCGACGATTACACGAAAATCGCGAGGGGTTCGGCGCAAATCGCGAGTGACCTCGCTATAGCGGCCCAGGCAAAGAACAAGAACGCCGTTCTCAAGACGTTCAGCGCCCTATCCGAGAGCTGTACGCAGTGCCACAAGCCCTACCGGAAGAAGAAGAAAAAATAGCTCCAGTCTCCAATCCACCAATAGCTTCGAGGACGCGTTCTCAATGACCCGGCCCACCATACCCGGGCCCGACCCGGACACGAAACCACCGAAATTCAGAGCCCCTGTGGGAGCGGTGGATTGTCATTTCCACATCTTCGGGCCCGAGGCGGATTATACCTACGCCGAGCCTAGGCGCTACACGCCCGCTCAGGTACTGGAGAGCGACTACCGGAAAATGGCCAATGTTCTCGGCTTGGAGCGAGGCGTCGTAGTGCAAGCGAGTCCTTATGGAGCGGATAACGCGAGAGTTCTCGAGGCGGTCCGCGTCCTGGGGCCGGGCTACGTGGGCGTAGGCGTGGTGGAGGCGGACGCCTCCGAGGAGCGACTCGATGAACTGAGCAGGCTCGGCATCCGGGGAGCTCGCATCAACTCGGCTTCGGGCGGAACGAGCGGAATCGAGCGGATGGGCGCGTTGGCCGCCAGAATCAAGGACTTCGGTTGGCACATGCAGTTTCACATCCATACCGGGCAGCTGGCCCAATATGAACGGGAGATAAGAAAATTAACGCTCGACTTGGTTTTCGACCATATGTGCCTTTTCCCCGCGGACATGCCGCTAACGCACCCTGAATTCCAGATGCTGTTGCGTTTGCTCGAAAGAGGCAACGTGTGGGTGAAACTCAGCGGCGCCGAGCGGATTTCCAGGCTCGGGTTTCCCTACCGCGACGCTATCTCCGTGGCGCGCGCCTTGATAGAAGCCGCGCCCGAGCGGGTGGTATGGGGCACGGATTGGCCGCACACGAACGTGAAACCCACGATTCCCAATGATGGGGATTTGATGGATCTATTCGCGGAATTCGCGCCCGATGAGAAAATGCGCCGGAAAATACTGGTAGAGAATCCTTGCACCCTGTACGGTTTCGAGGAGCGCAAATCCCCTTAAGGCGAGATGTTCTTTACGAGTCAGCTGCCCAGTCTTTCTCTGAGTATCTCCTGCAAAGCCTTGGGATTCGCCTTGCCTTGGGTAGCCTTCATCACCTGGCCGACGAAAAAACCCATAAGCTTCGTTTTCCCGCCCTGGTAAGCTTCGACTTCATCCGGGTTTGACGCGAGCACTTCTTCCACGACGCTCCCGATAGCATCCGTGTCAGTGATTTGCTTCAATCCCTTCTCTTCCACAATGGTCTCGGGGTCTTCTCCGCTCTCCGCCATGGCGTCGAATACGGATTTTGCGATTTTGCCGCTAATGACGCCATCAGTGATAAGCAAGATCATTTTGGCCAACTGCTCTGGAGATATGGGACATTCCTCGATAGCGATCTTTTGTTCGTTCAACAAGCGCAAGACGTCGCCCATCACCCAGTTGCTCGCCGTTTTAGCCTGCTCTTCACCGGCAGTCACGACAACCCGATCGAAATAGGCCGCCAATTCCTTTTCCGCCGTGAGTACTTCCGCATCGTATCGGGGGAGACCGAACTCGTCCTGAAAGCGCCTGCTTTTCGCGTCGGGCAGTTCCGGCATTTTCGCACGAATCTCATCGAGCCATTTCCTATCTACGGTGAGCGGCACCAAATCGGGGTCTGGAAAATAACGGTAATCATGCGCGTACTCCTTCGTTCGCATTCCCCGTGTCACACCAGCGGACTCATCCCAAAGCCTCGTCTCTTGATGAATAACGCCGCCAGAATCCAGGATTTCGCTTTGGCGTTTTTCTTCGTACTCTAGCGCGCGCCTTAAATTACGAAAAGAATTCATGTTCTTGATCTCCACCTTTTCGCCGAATTTCTCATTACCTAGCAGCCTGAGGGAAATGTTGGCGTCGCACCGCAGGCTGCCTTCTTGCATGTTGCCGTCAGATATCCCCAGATAGCGCACCAGAGTCCGGAGCTTTCTCATGTAGGATTCTGCATCTTCGGGGTTTCTCAGTTCAGGCTCGGATACGATTTCCAGCAACGGCACCCCAGCGCGATTGAGATCGGAATAAGAATGTTTCGGGTCTCCCAGTTCATCTCCATGAATCAGTTTTCCGGCGTCTTCTTCCATATGAATTCTCGTGAGATTGATGCGTACTTCTCGCCCATCCTTGGTGACGAAATGAACGCTTCCCCCCGTGCAAATGGGCTCTTCGTATTGGCTGATTTGATACCCCTTCGGGAGATCCGGATAAAAATAATGTTTTCTGGCGAATCGGCAAACTGACGCAATGTCGCCTCCTACGGCTAGGCCGAGTCTCAAGGTGTATTCCACGACTTCACGATTCAGAACCGGCAAGACGCCGGGAAGCCCGAGATCTACTGTGCAAGTATGTTCATTCGGGTCTCCCCCGAAAGCGGCGCTCGAACCACAAAATATTTTGCTCTTTGTATCCAACTGGGCATGTACTTCTAGGCCGATTACCGTTTCGTATGTCATCATCTCCCTCAATCAAAATGAGGATCACAATGGTGGGAGTACTTTGTGATGCGTTGTTGCCATTTCAAATGCCGCTGCTGTTTGAAGAATTGTTTTCTCCGCAAAAGGTTTTCCTACCAATTGTAGCCCTATTGGCAACCCTCCCGAAGTGAAACCACAAGGTTGGCTGATACCGGGAAGGCCAGCCAAATTACAAGGTATGGTTAAAATATCAGAGAGATACATGCTGATAGGATCATCGAGGCGCTCACCAATCTCGAAAGCGGGAGTAGGAGCCGTGGCCGATAGGACGATGTCGACCATATCGAATGCGGCCTTGAAATCCCGACAAATCAGCGTGCGGACTTTTTGCGCTTTCGTATAGAAGGCGTCGTAATATCCAGAAGACAGCGCATAGGTGCCCAGCATGATTCGGCGTTTCACCTCATCGCCGAAGCCGTTTTCCCTGCTGGCAGAGTACATGCCGAACAGGGAACCATATGCGGATTCCCCGTCTTTGCGGACGCCATAGCGGACTCCATCGTACCGCGCAAGGTTGCTGCTCGCCTCCGCAGGGGCGAGGATGTAATAGACGGGCAAGGCGTATTCGGTATGGGGGAGAGAAATTTCGAGAATTTCAGCACCTTGCTCTTCAAATACGGAGACCGCTTCCCGAACCGCCGCCTCGACCTCGGGGTTCATCCCCTCGATGAAGTATTCTGTAGGAATGCCGATCTTGAGTCCCCGAACCCCCGCTTCGAGGCTTTCCGTGTAATCAGGAACCGGTTCATCGGCCGAAGTGGAATCGCGAGGGTCGTGGCCACTGACGGTGCCCAGCAAAATGGCGGCGTCCCTCACGTTTTTCGCAAATGGGCCGATTTGGTCGAGAGAACTCGCGAAGGCGATGAGTCCATAGCGCGAAATGCGTCCGTAAGTGGGTTTCATACCCACGACGCCGCAGCATGCAGCCGGCTGACGTATGGAACCCCCGGTATCCGATCCCAAAGAAACGACACATGATCGCGCTGCAACTGCTGCAGCGGATCCACCGCTGCTGCCACCCGGTATGGTCTTCAGGTTCCATGGATTATGGGTCGTCCCGAACGCGCTTTGCTCGCACGATGAGCCCATGGCGAATTCGTCCATATTCAATTTGCCGAGGATGACCGCACCTGCGTCCTTGAGACGGGTCACGACGGTAGCGTCATACGGAGCTTCGAAATTCTCCAGAATCCGAGAAGCGCAAGTGGTCTTGACGCCATTCATGCAGAGGAGGTCTTTTACGGCCACGGGGATTCCGAGAAGAGGAGAGTCGTGATCCCCGGCTCTGATTTTCCGATCTGCGGCGCGGGCGACGCTGATGGCCTCATCACCAAGAACGCTCAAATAGGCATGCACTCTCCTTTCGGTTTCTTGGATTCGTTCAAGATACGCACATGTCAACTCTTCAGCGCTAAATTCCTTTGCCCTCAGGTTTTCCAAGATTTCCGTGATGCCGAGGTAAAGCAGCTCGTTCATTCGCACTCCTAGTCGATATGCCCATCAATCTATGTTGATTCGAGAGAAAACACCATTTGCGGACGGCTCGTCAAACCTGCATCGCCAGAATTTTCAAAGGGTCATCAGAAAACTGCCGCTCTCGGTGAGGGAAGCCTGAAGTTCGATGCGACTCTTTGCCCACTTAATCCTTAGTGTTTGTTTTTTCCCCATGGGCACCGCAGCAAAAAAGTGGCGTAACCGAGAAGCTGTTTTCCACCGCATTTGTGGTAGATCTCAAGGTCTAGTTGCCATCTATCCAACATATCCTGAGCTTCAAGCGATTCCGCATACTCAAGCCGATTCTCGATAATGGAGCGGGCTTGGGGAGCAAGGAAGTTTTCCCAGGTGTGATCCGTTTCATGTTCCACGAATTCCACTTCATATCCCTGTTCTATAAGATGGGCCCACAACTCTTCTACGTCAATTGGCTCGCAGGGCAGGTAGGAATCGAGCCATTTCATTAATCGTTCGGAGGCGATGTTTTCATCATCTGATTTCCAGACCAGACCTGAATAGGCAATCCATCCCCCGGGTTTCACTATCCGAGTCAAACGATTGAGTTTGCTTGCAGTGCTCGAGGGATAAGCGGGTTCGCACAATAGCACCAGATCAAAATAATCATCATCAAATGGAAAATCATCATTTGTGTGAACCAGCAAATCAATTAAATGGGACAAATCTTCGAATAAAGTTCGCCGTCTTCCATCTTCCACAAACTCGGGACGATCATCTAGGCCAATTGCCGAACATCCAAACATTTTTGCGAGCGAGATGACGCTTCCTCCCTTGCCGCAAGATGCGTCAAAAACCAAAAAATCCGTCGACACGCCGATATGTTCGCCAATCTTTTTGAGAGTGTTTACCGATATAGGAACAAGGAAGTGATTGTGTTTGTATCGCTCGAATAGGTCGAGTTGCATGAAGCGGGTTTGTAACTAGTCTTAAAAAATCGAGAGACCGATTAAATCAAGCATTAAAATAATCGTGCTAAAGCCCAAGATTGCACCAATGACGAGGGCAAACAATCCGAAAAGTTTTCCGTACACCATGGCTGCTTTCTCCCAACAGTTAGAACAACAATTATTTCTTTTTGCTTTTTCCCTTTGTTGATGTTTTGGCAGGCTGAGACTTGCTTATCTGCATAAACACCTTGCCGTTTTTCAATACGGTAACACTTCCCGTTGACTCGCTGATAGCGAATGATATGGCGCTGCTTACTTCCGTTATACCCGCTCCGGCCATGTGACGCGAACCCAACCCGGCGGGCAAATCATTCTCAGGCGCCGCGTTCAGGTGTCTACCGGCGGATTCGATAATCCCGTCTCCGCGAATGACGAATGCTCCGTCAATGGCACTGAATTCCTTGATGGTCTCACGTAGTGTCGGGTCCATGACGTTTCTTTGTTCTTCCGGGTAGCCATGAAAGGGATTGATTACGAGTTGGCGTGAATATTGAAGCACCAGATCATGGTCTCCCAAAACAAAAAGCGCGCCGCGAGGTTTGCCTTCTCGCCCTTCGGCGCCGAGTTCGAGAGCGAGCGACAATACCGTTTCGAACACCTTCGGGTCGACGCCCTCAACGGCGCTTTGGGTTTCTGAAGTTTGGAGCATTTCTTTTTCGCGGTCTAAATGAAAGACCATGAGCGTGTCAATTTCTTCGTTCTCAGGTAAGCCCGAAAGACAAACCACGGTGTCATGTTGCGTGATGGAGCCTTCACTCAAAGCGATGACGACTCCCATCTTGATGATGTCGATTCGATTCAGGGACAAAGCGGGTAATTGCATGACCTTGCAATCTCGTTTTTCCAATTCTTCGTAGAGTTCTGGGGAGCAGGTAGTGGTGAAGTGCTCCACGCCCAAGGGCAGGTCCATCAAGGCGTCGAGATCCTTCATCGCGTCAGCATGAATGAAAATTGCCTTTGCCTCCAATTCGTTGCATATTTGTGAAGCTGCGGCAATAATGCTTTCGCTGAGGCCAGCTTGTTTTTCGGCCGTTTCTCTCACCTTATCCCTTTCCTTCCAGTGCCACGTAGAATGTCGTTCCTTGTCGTTCGATCACCAGAAGATTTCCTTTGTTTTCTCCTTTTTTCAGCGCTTCTCGCAACTGTTCCGTATTGGAAATTGTTTTGCGATTGGCTTCTACAATAACGTCGCCTCGGCGTAAACCGGCTATGGCTGCGGGACTGTCGGGCAATACGTTGGAGATGACAACGCCATTTTTCGATTTTACCCCGATTTTTTTTCTGATTTCAGGTGTCAGGTTTTGCCCCTCGATACCCAGTTTTTTCTGTAGCGCGGGTTTCGCCGCTTTCGTCAGTTCTTCAGACGATCCGGGCAACTTGCCCACTTGAATTTTGACCTCATGTTTTTTGCCGTCACGGACGATGCCGACTTTAGCGGTAGAACCTGGGTTTAAGTCGGCCGCCGTAAGGGAGAGTTGACGGGGGTTTTCAATTTTTTTCTCATTGATACTTACGATCACATCGCCTCTTTTGATACCGGCTTTTTTCGCAGGCGCATTTTCAATTACGTTAGAGACCAGAGCGCCCTCGGTGTCTTTCAGGCCCAGTTCCTTCGCCAGGCTTTCATTGACGGGTTGAATGGATACCCCCAGAAAACCACGGGTTACCACCCCTTTGCGAAGCTGGGGGAGCAGTTTCTTCGCCATGTTGATCGGTATGGCGAAACCAATGCCGATATTGCCGCCGCCTCTGCTGAAGATTGCAGTATTGATGCCCACGACGTTTCCATTCAAATCGAAAAGTGGCCCACCGCTGTTCCCCGGATTAATGGAGGCGTCGGTCTGGATAAAGTTATCAAATCTGCTCGATCCGATGACGCGCCCTTTGGCGCTCACGATTCCGGCAGTCACCGTGTGAGATAACCCGAATGGGTTTCCTATCGCCATTACCCAATCGCCCACGCGAAGTTTTTCGCTGTCCCCGAGCTTCACCGCGGTAAACTTGTCTCCAGGTTTCGTTTCTACCTGGAGTAGCGCGATGTCGGTTTGGGGGTCGCGGCCCACGACTTTAGCATTTCTCTTTCTTTTATCCTTGAAGCGAACCGTTATTTTGGACGCGTTTTCGACAACGTGATTATTCGTCAAGACGAGTCCGTTATCCGTCACGAGGAAACCCGAGCCCATGTTCTGGGGCCTGGGTTGTGGACGCATACCACCACGAGGATTTCTGCGGAAGGGTCCTTCATGAAAGCGCCTGAAAAATTCGTTCCATAAATCACCGGGAAATCCCGGGAATTCGCCTCTCGAACTCGTTTCAACTTTTGTTTCCGTACTGATATTCACCACGGCGGGGCTTAATTTTTCCGCCAACCCGGCCAGGGACGGCAGCTTTCCCGCACTGACTGCGGCTTGAACGTTCACAGGCGCGAAAAGCAAGCCCAGGCCGAACAAAATCGTGATGAGGAAGGAGGTTGCTCCCACCGATTTGAAATTGGGTTGATAAATAGGATTGCTCATTTTTTTCCCTTCTCCATGCATCTGATGAGTTGGCGGCAACAAACACCAAGTCACTGGTTTAGATATACCAAAGTTCCACCTGTGTGAAAATGGACAAATAGCTGAAAAAAGCTTGATTATCACTTTGACGCAGGTTCATGCGTCTGAAAATGCGTCATTCTTGGACTCTTCGTATCGACGCGAGGCGAACGGAGGGATATTCTCTCCACCGTCTGGAACCGTCTGCAGAGATCCGGCCTTTGCTTCACCCGGGAGCGTTTCTTGAAATGATGAGCGCATGAGCCTCGAATCCCAAACCATTCTGCTCGCCATTTCGGCTGCCTTCGTCAGCGCGGCGACGAACATCACCTTCGCGCCCGCCCTGCGGCAGATGGGTTCGTTCGCGCTGGCGCAGTTCAACAACCTGGGAAACACAGTGATGCTGGGGGCCATCGGTTTCTGGCTGTACGAGCCGGGGAGTTTCCGCTGGGAGGCGTTCGCCTGGTTCGGTGTTCTGGGCGTGATGAACTACAGCATCAACCGCTGGGTTTTCTACACTGGCATGAACGTCGTGGGCCCGGCCCGCCACATCACCATCACGAGCATGGTTCCGCTCCCCAGCCTGATTCTGGCGGTCATTTTCCTGGGGGAAGAACCCGGCCGGTGGGTCTTGTTCGGAACGGTGCTCGTCGTCTGCGGCATAGCCGCCGTGAGCTATGAACCCTCGGGCGGAAGGTGGTTCCGCACAGGCGTCGGATGGTCGCTCATGAGCATGCTCATGCTGGTCGCCAGCGCGTTCATGCGCAAGCAGGGAATGTCCTACATGGCGGCGCCCGCCCTGCTCACGGCGTGGTCGGCCATGGTCGCCATACCGACTTCCGAGGCGTTCCGGCATTTCCTTCCAAAGCGTTATTTCATATGGGGTTCGAAGCGCTACATTCCGCTGCTGGTATTCGGAACGATCATCAACGGGCTGATGCAGATCCTCATCAATCTCTCCCTCAAGGGCAAACTCTCGCTGGCGGTTCCCATCCTGAGCAGCACGCCGATTTTCGCCCTGTGCCTTTCCGCGCTGTTTCTGCGCGACATAGAGCGCCTGAACGCGCGCGTGGTCGTGGGCATATGCGTCGCCGTTCTGGGCATCGTGGCCGTGAGCATCGGCAGGCACGGCTGATCCGGCGGTGGACAACACGATGGGTATCGTCTGGGCGCTGGCCGCTGCGATCATGGCGGCGTTCACGGGGGTTCTGGCCGCCAGACCCTTGCGGCACATGGGTCTGATGTCCGCCACCCTGCTCACCAACGTCTTCAACATGCTCGTCCTGGCCCTGTTCGGCTGGTGGGAATACGACCCCGCCGACGTCTCGATCGAAGGCATGCTCTGGTTCGCCCTCCTGGGCGTCACCGCCTACAGCTACGGACGCCTGGTGTATTACAAGGCCATCGACACCATCGGCCCGCCGAGGCTGATGACGCTCATGAGCACCTCCCCTCTGCTGAGCCTGTCCCTGGCCGTCCTGTTCCTGGGCGAGCAGCCCGGCCCGGCCATCCTGGGGGGCACGGGCCTCGTGGTGGCGGGCGTCATCCTGGTGAGCTACGAACCCGCGCGGGGCCGCTGGTTCCAGCCGGCGATCCTCTGGGGCTTCGCGAGCGCGGTCTCGCTCGGCGTGAGCGTGTTCATCCGCAAGAAGGGCCTGGACGCCATGCCCAACATCGCGCTCACGGTCGCGTGGTCGAACATGGTGAGCATCCCCATCATCTATGGTCTCAAGCGCCTCTCGCCCCCCAGGATGTTCGACTGGGGCCCGCGCTGGGCGGTGGTGACCATCATCTGGGTCGGCGTGCTGAACTCGGGCAACCAGCTCCTCTACAACCTCGCCATCATCAACGCGGACATCAGCATCGTCGGCCCCATCATTGCCTCGATGCCAATCTTTTCAGTGGTTTTCACCGTCCTCATGCTGCGCGACATGACCCGCGTCAGGCCCCGGCTCGTCACGGGCGTATGCGTCACGGTGGCCGGCATGATCGCCGTGGCGCTCGGCCGCTGAGGGGACCGAGCGGAGGATTTTCACCCTGCAACTCCCCGTATTTGCCGTTATCGCAATAGTCTCGGGCCGTGGCAGAATTCCCCCTGCGCCCGATCCCGGCGGCGTCATATCCAGAGAAAATATACTGTCATTTATTTATCGAATTACCCCGTGAATTTATCGGTATTTATCGAATTTTATGGAAATTCATTTCTTCCGGACGCGCCAAGGCGCTTCACCATCCTACGCGATCTTTCTCTGATGCTCAC
>JAPPHK010000134.1 GCA_028820795.1 Nitrospinota bacterium
ATGTAGAGCATGGGGCTTGAGCCGTCCGCCGCCTCGTGGATGCAGTCGACCGGGCATACGTCGACGCATGCGGTGTCCTTGGTGTCGATGCATGGTTCCGCGATGACGTGGGTCATCGGAATGCGCTCCTAAAGTAAGAATCTGGGCGAATGGACTGCGCGCCTCGCGGGCGCGCTCTTGAACGCGGGGATGTTAGCACTATTTTCCGGGGAAACACAATCCGCGCGGGGGATGGGGTGAGGGATTGGGGGTAGAGTTGGAAGATGGTAAAGAAGAGGAAGTGTCGTCTTGTCGAATGGTTTGCTTCACGCAGTAGTGAACCCCTCACTGAATTCTTCTCAATAGGCTATATTAGATAACTAAAATCTTATCTACAATGCTTTCATGAATAGTTAGAATGTTATTGTCGCCAGCCCCATGACTTTGGCCTCCTCCATTTGCTGGTTTTTCTTGTTTCAACTGACTTGCAAGAATTTGCAGGGGCTAGCAATTCCTTTGAGTACTCTTCTCCCAAAGAAAAGCCGACTTTAGAGCACAAAAAATTAAGAAATTTTATGAAATGATCGTTCTCTGTAGCATCATTTTTTATATATCGCTCAATTATACCATTGTCCCCTATATTTGCTTGAGAAAACTCGATTAATGTTTCTATAGAGTTGAGGATGTCGATCGTAAGTAGATTAAAGGTTTGTGCGAGTTCAGGCGTGATCGTGATCGTTTGAGTCTTGTAGTTTTTGTTTAATTCCGAAACGTAACTCTTGATATCACCCTGCAACATGCCTAAACCATGAAGACAAGTAACAAAAAAAGACCTATCTGCGTTGTTAGTTTGGATAACAATTGACGAAGTTAGAGTATCGATGTCAAATAACTTTTTCGCATCTTTTTCCTCAAGGTTAACAAGGAAATTAATACAATGTATCGGAGCTTTTATGTAAGCTGTACTCTTTTCAACTCGTTCGATCTCACGAAGGCTGAAAAGCTTCTTACTTCGATCACTCTCTTCTATAGTAAGGCAGTAGAGGAGTCCCGCTGTTATCGCAGAAACTATAGCAGCAATAGCTGACGCCCACGCAGCGAGATCAGGTCCCTTTTTCTTGTGTATTTGGTTTGCCAATATTTAATCATTCCATAAGAATTATTTCTTCTATTTCCATTTACGCCCTTTTTTGCATTTTAATATTTCATTTCCGGAGTACATGTACCAACCATAGATGAGTTGCTGTGTGAAACCGTCACTAGTAGACGCGTTGATATCGCCTTGATTGTTGAACGAAACTGTTCCTATTGAGGTCTCAACCCGTAACTTTCGCATTTCTGATGATATACTGTTTCTATCACTATATCCTCCCTTTGTGATGGAATGCGCAAGCAGTTCTACCGCAGCATGTGCGTGTAGAGACAAGCCGATTTGTTGAAGATCCTGAAAATCTTCTTGTTTAGCGCAGTATTCACAATCAAATTGGAATACATCATGCCTGGTCGGAACATAACAGTTTGTGTTAAATATTATACCATTTAGCTTTTCATTTCCAAGCATTGAAAAAGGATGATAAGCTGCTATATCGTCGAATACTAGTTCAGAATTTCCCAGTCGATTCTCCGAAAGTCGTAAAAAATTTACGGCCTCTTTAACTGTTAATCCAGCCACTAATAAAGCTTTCACACCCGAAAAATTTAACTTGGATATGGATTGGTCATGAGAGTGCCCCGATATTTCCTGAACGAAATGGAATCCACTCCTAGGCATAGCTGATTCAGATATCTGTTTCCCTTTGGTTCCCTTGTAGATCGATGCCAGACCTCTATTGCCGTGACGTGCGGAGAGAACTATGTTCACGATCTGGCCTTGGCGGTCGTACCTGCCGCACAAACGAAAAACATATGGGTTATCGGTCGTAAGAGCAGGAGAGGAATCTCCTAGAGCTATGTGTGGTACTTTATAACGTTTGTAAATGTTACTTGCGGCTTGTGTAGCCGAAGTGTATCCGTGCCCGATAACGGCCACAACTTTTTCTTTTTCCACTAGGTAATTACCTAGCTTTACAGAAGTTGCCGGATTAGACTCATCATTCCTGTAGATTATTTCTATTTTTGAGCCGCTAACCCCACCCATCTGATTAATACGATCCTTCGCAGCCAAAGCACCAGTTAGTATTTGCTGGCCCAAAAATTCTAATTGTCCATTCAAGGGGGCTACAAGTCCTATCTTGATAGTTTTACTCGCTGATGCATCCATCTTGCCAAAAAACAGGATAACCAAGATAGATAGGAAAGCTATTTTAGTGTAGGTATTCAACATGATTAGAACTCCATTTATTTATGATTTTGTGTTTGGGTAATGTCAGTCAGTTCAACAACAAAGTCACAACAAACCAATTAGTCATCCTGAATCACACTGCTACTCTTTCGTCCATTATTCGTTGACTGCCCAATAGACACCACCACCCCAGCTCGCCACGCTTGGCTATACCGAAAGGGATACAAAGCGACTCCACCAATCCATGGAACGATTCGCCGTGAACGGTTGCTTGACAACTAATCGAGTTCATAACGCATCAATTGATAGATACATTCAAATTACATTGAATCAATATAATTATATCGCATTTGATATGTTATTTCATCGGAAGCCTGCCGACAACCCCAAATCTGGGGAGATGTGCATTTTTTTACCATTCATCCAATCTACCGGACTGGATACCGACTTTGCCCGCTATTCCATATCTACCCCCAAACCTTGCCGTTCAATCCAAGCCGTGCTAGGTTTCCGGCTCATGGAATCTGGAAATCAGCGTGGTTCACAAGGAATTGCATCAGGATAACTATGTAAATTACTGAAATATAACAAATAAAACGTATGCCTATTTCTGTCCCATACCACTCTTGAGGAATTTCATGGCGTCAATAAACATCGAACGCGCGCACAGGCTCAAGCGCCTGCCTCCCTATCTCTTCGCGGAAATCGACCGGATGAAGGCGGAAGTCGCGGACTCCGGAATGGACATCATCAGCCTCGGCATCGGCGACCCGGACCTGCCGACGCCCGGACACATCATCGAAGAACTCGACGTGGCTTCAAGAAAGATCACGAACCACCAGTATCCCTCCTACGAGGGCATGCCGTCCTACCGCAAGGCCGTGGCCGACTGGTACGGACAGCGCTTCGGCGTCGCTCTCGACCCGGCTTCTGAGGTCATCTCGCTCATCGGCTCGAAAGAGGGCATCGCGCACATCCCCCTCGCGTTCGTGGACCCGGGCGACCACGTGCTCGTGCCGGACCCGGCCTATCCCGTCTACGAGATAGGCGCCTATTTCGCGGACGGGAAGGTGCACTTCATGCCGCTTGTGGCGGAGAACGATTTTCTCCCTGACCTGGGAGCTATTCCGTCCGACATCGCGAAAAATACGAAACTCATGTTCATCAACTACCCGAACAATCCCACCGCCGCCTGCGCGGAAGTGGAATTCTATGACGAGCTCGTCGAGTTCGCCCGCTCCTACGACATCATCGTGTGCAGCGACAACGCCTACTCCGAGATGGCCTTCGACGGCTACGAACCCATCAGCTTCCTGAACGCGGAGGGCGCGAAGGACGTGGGCGTCGAGTTCCACTCGTGCTCGAAGACCTACAACATGACGGGCTGGCGCATCGCGAGCGCCGTGGGGAACGCGGAGGTTCTCGCCGGTCTCGGCGCCATCAAGACGAACGTGGACTCGGGCGTGTTCGGCGCGGTGCAGGAGGCGGGCATCAAGGCGATGAGCGCGGACCAGGCCTGCGTGGCCGAAATGCGCAAGATCTACCAGGGCAGGCGCGACGTCGTGATGGAGGGCCTCGAGAAACTCGGTTTAGAGGCGAATACGCCCAAGGCCACGTTCTACGTCTGGGTGCGGTGCCCCGAGGGCTTCACGTCGGCCGAGTTCACCGCGCACGTTCTGAGAAACTGCGGCGTCGTCACCACGCCGGGCAACGGTTTCGGGCCCTCGGGCGAGGGATATATCCGTTTCGCCCTGACGGTTCCGGAAGCAAGGCTCACCGAAGCCCTGGAGAGAATCGAGAAGGCGGGCTTTTGAGCCAAAAGGCGCGTGCTTTCATCGGCGCGGGCGCGAACCTCGGCGAGCCGGTTCGCCAGCTTCGCCAAGCTCAGGAGCAGTTGGAGAAAGCCCAAGGGATAGAATTTCTCGGCGCTTCTTCTTTCTACCGCACGCAGCCGGTGGGTCCCGTCGAACAGCCTCCCTTCATCAACGCCGTTTTCTCACTCGAATGCGATATGAGCGCACAGAGCCTGCTCGCGCTCCTCCTGGACGTCGAGCAGAGAATGGGCCGCGTCCGAAAGGAGCGGTGGGGGCCCCGGGTCATCGACCTGGACTTGCTCTTCTATGGCGATATGATCATCGAGGAGAAGGGCCTGGAAGCGCCGCATCCCAGGCTGCACGAGAGGCGCTTCGTCCTCGCTCCGCTGGCTGAAATCGCGCCCGACTTCGTTCATCCCGTCCTCGAAAAAACCGTTTCCGAACTGCTGGCCGGGCTTCCTCCGGGGGATTTCTGGGTCGAGAAGCTGGAACCCGAATCCCCCTGAAGCCTACGTCTCCTCGCCGAAACAACCCCTTGATTGGGGTTGTTGGTCCCCATCGAGAGTGTTCACCGTCATTCCGGCCTTGAGCCGGAATCCATTTTAACGCTTTTTGCCTTTCGTCAGGGTTCCCGCGCAAGGGCTGCGAATGAAACGCCGCCGTTCATTCACCCGCACCCGCAAATGGATTCCGTCGAACCCTCCCTCCTCGGTCGGCTCCGACACCGGAATGACGACATGACCGAACCGCCTTGGAAGGACAGGTCGCGACCTCGGACAGGCGCAGGGGCCTGTCCGCTACGGACCCTCTCCTTGGTTCGATTCATACGCCGAACCGCGAAATCAGGGCTTTTTCATCGGGCATTCCCCTCGGGATGCCCGACCCCTCAAGGGGAGAGTGGTTTTTCCGCTACTCGGTCGGAAATGAGCCTCAAGGAGAGAATTATCTCATATGCGTATGTCGATTGAGAAAGCCGTTCCCCCTCATCAGAGGGATATCCAACACCCCCTTTTTTCGGCCTTGTTTTTCCCGTGTGTTATTTGAGATGATACACTGCCGCCGCCCGTATCAGTGGATGCTGCCCGTTTTCCCGGTGATTCCCGATGAAGGTTGTCGATACGCCTCAAAATATGCGTGAGCTGGCCGAAGTCTTGAGGCGGAACGCCGCGCCGCTCGGGCTGGTTCCCACGATGGGGGCGCTGCACGAGGGGCACATAAGCCTCATCGCCCGCGCGGCGGAGGAGTGCGGCGCCGCCGTCGTGAGCATTTTCGTGAACCCGGCGCAGTTCGCGGCCGGCGAGGACTACGACACCTACCCGAGGACTTTCGAGGCCGATTTGGAGGCCTGCCGGGAGATGGGCGCAGCTTGCGTCTATGCGCCCAGGGCGAGTTCGATGTATCCGGGCGGGTACGACACATGGGTGGACGTGCCCGGACTGGGCGCGCCTCTTTGCGGAGCGCATCGGCAGGGGCATTTCCGGGGCGTCGCCACGGTCGTGCTCAAGCTGTTCTCCGCCTGTCTTCCGCACCGGGCCTATTTTGGAGAGAAGGATTACCAGCAACTCGTCCTGATCAGGCGGATGGCGGATGATCTGGATTTGGGCGTTGAGATCGTGCCCTGCCCGATAGTCCGTGAAGACGACGGAATGGCGCTCAGCAGCAGGAACGCCTACTTGTCGGATGAGGAGCGGTCCCGCGCGCGCGCCATCAGCGGCGCCTTGTTCGGCGCGAAAAAGAAGGTGGCGGGCGGGGAGAGACTTCCCGCCGCCATCATACAGGCTTGCCTGGGCGAGCTGGAAAAAGCCGGGGCGGAGGTCGATTATGTGGAAATCGTGGACCCGGTGACACTCGAAAGGGTAGAGACGATAAACGGCGCCGCCCGGATGGCCGTGGCGGCCTATATCGGCGATACCAGGCTTATCGACAACATCCTGCTGGAGCCTGACGATGAGGCGTAGTCTCCTCGTTATTGCGGCGCTCGTTCTTGCGGGGTCCGCCCTCGCGCCGACGTCCCCGGCGCGGGCGCAGTTCAAGGAAACGCCGCAGTCTCATCTCGAATTCGGCTTGAACACCTTCCGGGACGGGTTTTACGACCCTGCGATTGACGCCTTCAGGGCCTACCTGAAAGCAGCGGGTAACAGCAAGGCGGCTCTGATCGTGCGTTATCTGCTCGCCGAGGCCCTTCGCCGCGAAGATCGGCTCACAGAGGCCATCGCGGCGTACCAGGCGTTCCTGAGGCGGCATCCCCGCCACGAACGGGCCGGCGAGGTCCGGTTCCGGGTAGGCGTGCTCGCCGAGCGGATCGGGGACAGGAAAGGGGCGATACGAGCTTATTCCTCCGTGAATCCCGGGCGCTACCGAACGGAGGCCGTCTACCGGGTCGCCGCGCTCAGGCTGGCGATGCGCGAGTGGCGGGGCGCAGTCGCCTCGCTCGATGAATTCATCAAGTCGGCCCCCAGGGACCCCCGCGTGGAAGATGCCCTGTTCGAACGCGCCATCGCCCTGGATCACATTCCGCGCATCAGGGAGGCCGAGAAGGCGTACAGCCTGGTGGTGCGTCGTTTCCCGCGAAACCCGAGGGCGCATGCCTTCAGGCTCAGGCTCGCGAAAATACAGCTTGAGCTCAAGAAGTTCGGTTCGGCGGAGAAGACGTTCGACTCTTTGTTTCAGGGACGTCCCGGCGAGAAAAAACGCGCCGACCTGAGGCTGGGCCAGGCCGCCAGCCTTTTTGCGCAGAAGAAATACCCCGAGGCGGGCGCGGCGTTCGAGGCCGTTTTGAAAATGGATCTTTCAGAACCACAGCGCAGGACGGCGGAGCGTGGACGGGCGTCCTCCTGGTGGCGCGCCGGTGAATACGCGAAAGCCGCACCGGCTTATCAACGCTTGATCCGGGAGCCGGCCAGGGACGGGGCCTATCTCCGGTATTTCTTGCAAAGCGTTGAAAAAGCAGGGTTTTGTTCGGAAAAAGGCGGGGAATATCTCATTTTCGCGCTCGACGCCATCGGAAAAGGCGCGCCGCTGCCATCTGCGCATCGATTCCGGATGGCGGATTGCCTGCTCGACGCGGGCTTGAAGAAAGAAGCGGTGAACCAATACGGCGAACTCATCCGGCGCGTACCGGATACGAGCGAGGCGGTATGGTCCGGTCTGCGCCTGGCCGACATGCTGGAAAAAGAGCCGGAGCGAAACACGCAGGCGCTTCTCGAGCGGTACCGGCAGGTATTGGCGTCATTCGAGGGTCTCAGAAAAACGGAGAAAAAACCCGAGCCCGAGATGGTGCGGGCCGTACATCAAGGCGTTCTGCGGGCGGCGTTCATCCACAATAAGCATATGGATTGCGCCCGTTCCGTCGCCCTGGTGAAAGTGGTTCCCGAAGAGTATGTCCCGCAGGGATTGCGCTCCGAGGTGGCATTCCTGAGAGCCGAGTGCGCGTGGAAGGCCGCGAGATTCGGTGAGGCGGGTGAGCATTATCGTAAAGTCGCCTCCGTCGAGGGACGCCCCGAACTCGCGGTTCGGGCGCGGTATCGCCTGGGCGAGTTGGCGGAGAAGCGCGGCGACAACAAAGAGGCCTTGAAGCGTTTTCAGGACGTCTTGCCGCTGCTGCCCGAAGAATTGAAGCGCGAGGCGCGGCTCAAAATCGGCAATCTCTATCGTGCGCTGGGCGATTTGCAGAATGCGCGGGCATTTCTACTCCCGCTCGCGGGCGATGAGGCGCTGAGCGCCTCCAGGAGGCGCTCGATCTGGTATTTCCTGGCGCAAAAATCTTTCGGCGCGCGGGACTGGAAAGGCGCGGACGAGGCCTTCGCCTCCTGGGATGCGCTCGCCCCGCCCGACCCCGGCGCGGGGCTCAGACTGTGGGCGCTCGTGTTGTTCGAGCAAAAAGACTGTGGCCGCGCCGTGAAGACGGCGCAGCGGGCGTTGCAACACGAGAGGACGAAGGACGAGAAGCTGGCTTTGCACCGCCAACGGGCGTCTTGTTTCTTGAAAGAGAACAATTTGGAGGAATTCTCGGGAGCGCTTCGCCATGTTCTCGCCCTCGCCCCTCATGACGCCGATGCGGCGCTGAGGCTGGGGGAAACCTTCGAGAACATGGGGGATGACGAGGAGGCCGCTCGTGCCTACACGGATTTTCTCGGCAAATTTCCCAACAACGACAAAGCGGGTATGGTGGCCTTGCGGCTTGGCAGGATTGAACTGCAGAGGAAACGTCCCGAAGCGGCGTCCGCGGCTTTTCGAATCGCTGCGAAATCGAATGACGGGAGCATTTCCGGCCCCGCGTTGTTTCAGATTGCGGTGAGGTTCGAGAAAGAGGGCGATTGGAGCAAGGCGCTCGACCTTTTCGAGTCTATGATGCGTTCCGGTGAGGGACATAAGGAGTGGGTGCGCTCGGCGACTTGGCGCGCAGCGGCGATTCGCGAATCGCGCCGGGAGTGGAAGAAGGCTATCGGCCATTACCGGAGCATTGCGGCGCTCAAAAACGGGCATGCTTCCGTACAGGTGGGAGAGGAAATCAAGAAAGCGAGATTGAGGATTCGCCGGCTCGAGTCTTATCTGGCTTCGGTCAAAGAGCGTGATTGGAAAATGAAAAATCAAAAGCCGATGCTCAGGTGAAGGAGCTTTGATGCGATTTGTGGCTGATCGTTTTGGACGCAGGTTTCTCCACGGACTGATGGCCGTATGCTTCGGCTGTTTGGGAGCGGAAAACACTGCGCTGGCGCAGGGTGAAAGCGCCGCCGGCGGAAAGCAGCTGTCGATTTCCCTGCCCGAAGTCGTGGTGGAAACGCCCAGCATCGAGCATCTCATCGCCGCTCGCGTGCGTCCTGCTCCCCCCAAGCGATTGGGCGTTCGCCTTCCCGCCGTTTTCGTCGAGCTCGATGTCCCGTCAATTCGCCCGCCCGCCCGCCCGATACCACATGAGAAAAATCCGGAACTGGATTTGACGCTGTTCTTCGGTAGTGCACCGGATGAATTCGTCGATGAGAGCGAGCATTTCAACACGGCGTATGCCTATCTGCAAAAAGGCTCGCCCGTAGAGGCGCTCGCCCTATTCGATGCGTTGGCGAAAAAAACGGAGATTCATTTCTGGCGCGCGGCGGCGCTCTTCTGGGCGGGAGAGACGCTCGAGGGTTTGAGAAAAGCCGGGGAAGCAAGAGAGAGAAGAGAGAGGTTGGTGAACGTGCTGCTGACCGACGGTCTGCGTTATGTGGCCGCCGCAAGATACGCCTTGGCTCAGGAGCGGTGTGAGGCGCGTGACTACGAGGGATGCCTCAGTCTTCTGGAGGGGCAGGCGTGGGATAAAGAAGAATTCGCCTATGAAGAGGCGATTTTCCTGCAAGGCTGGGCGCAGGCGAAAGCGGGCTCCGCCGAAGAAGCGATCGACACATGGACGATGCTCGCGAATGCGAAGGGGCGGCTCGCTTTTCGGGCCCTCGTTGCGCTCGGACATCTCTATCTTCAAAGAAAAAATTATGCGCAGGCGGAAAAACGCTATGCGGCCGCCGAGGCGCTCGGTTCAGCGAGAGGCAAGCCGGACGAGGGGTTTCAGGGAGAAGCGTTGTACGGAATCGGGTGGACGCGATTGTTCCTGGGCCGGGCTGAGGAAGCAAAACGCGCTTTTTCTCTCTTCATGCGGCGTCACCCGAAACATCTCCTCGGAGGTTCCGTGCAGGCGGGTTTGCTTTCCGCTGAAATCGAATTAATCCAAAAATCCAGGAAAGGTCTGAATTCATTGAAACAGCGCCTTCAGGGATTCTCCCGCCTGAATCGCCGAAAAACGCTCGCCGGGGCCTTGCGCCTGCAGTTGACCTGGAAGCTGTTTCGAATCGGAATGTATGAAGAAGCGTCTGTTCTGGCGGGAAGGGTAAGCGATGAGTTCCCGCTAGGCAGAGTCTATCGCATTGCGAGAATCGTGGAAGGCCTCTCTCAATACCACCTCGGACAAGTGAAGCGCGCCTACGGGATTCTGCGGTTGGGCGCCGATTATCCGCCGGCTTCCGTTCAGCAACTGGCGGAGCAGGATGCCGCTCGATCCGCGGCGATGGGGGCGGCTTTCGCCGCATTCAGGCTCCGGGATTTCAAGGGCGCCCTGAATGTGCTCAAGCATTGGGCATTCTTGCCGGGCTCGGGAGGACCCGCGCTTACCCCGGATGGTCTGGCCATGTTGTGGTATGGAGAGGCGGCCTTTGAATTGGGCGATCTCGATGAGGCGGCCCGCGCCTTCCGGGCGATCCCCAAGAATGCGCCCGAGTTTTACAGCGCCTTGGGAGGATTGGCATGGATACGATACCGGAAGATGAACTGGAGTGAGGCAGCGCGCGCATTCGATCGCGTTTTCGAGCATCGACCGGGCGGCGTTCTGGCGGCGGAAGCCCTGGCTCGCGCGGGGGAGGCTCGCTTCAATCTCAGAAACTACGACGGCGCCTTACAATCTTTCGAAAGAATCGAGAAGAAATACAGAGGAAGCGACGTTGCCAAAGAAGCGTTGTACCAGAAGGCGAAACTGCTGTTCAGACGTAGTCGTTTCGAAGCGGCGGAGAAAAACTTTCATGTCTTTTTGAAGCGCTACCCCAAAAGCAAGTCGGTGGCTGAGGTAAGATATCTTCTGGCGCTGATTCCTTTCCGGAAAGGTGATTACGCTCTGGCGCGTAAGAAACTGCTTGATTTTCTCGAATCATTCAGAGGTTCCACCCTGGCGGGCGATGTATACTTGCGATTGGCCGACTCATCGTACAACGAGGGTAGCTACAAAGATGCGAACCGCCTGTATCGCCTCATGATGAATCGGTATTCTTCTCACCCGAAGTTCCCGGAAGCCGCCTATGGCCGTTTGCTCACTCACCTTCAACTCGGGGAATATGAGAATTTCTTAGCGGACGCGCGGGGGTACATCGAGCGTTATCCGGAGCGCAACCTGAGCATTTCCCTGGCTTTTCAAATCGGCGAGGTTCTGCTCACGCAGAGGAACACGGCAGAGGCACTGAGGGCGTACAAGGACGTCATCGCACGATATCCGGGCAACGAACTGGCCGCTCATGCCATGTTGCGGGTGGCGGGCATACATCGAAGCAAAAAAGATATCGACAAAGCCCTTGATTCATACGAGACTTTGCTGACCCAGCATCCGGCAGGCGGTTTCCGGGCAGATGTGCTTTTCGGTGTCGGGGAAACTCTGGCCGGCATCGGCCGTTGCGCGGAGGCGAAACAAAAACTTGCGGAATTTTTAGAGACGTATCCGGCCCATGACTATGCAATGCTGGCTCGGTTCGCCTTGGGGCGCTGCCTGGTTCGACTGGCAGAGGATGGTGCGGCGCTCACTCACCTGGCGGCGATCATGAAGAGTGGATTCGCAGGTGAGGACTTGCGAAGTCAATCCGCGCTCCTGGCGGCCGAACTATACAGGAAGCGAAGAAAGTATGCTGATGCGGAACGCGCGCTTGGTGTCGCGGTCGAGCTTGGGGCGCCGGATCTGGCGGTGGAGGCGTTTTTCGCATACGCGCGCATATCCTCGGAGCGAAGAGACCCGGGTGCGGCGGCTGAGTACTTGAAGTTGACCTATCGATACCCGGATCAGAAAATATGGGTGGCGCGGGCATTGGGACGGGCTGGTGAACTGTATGAAAAAGCGGGAAAACGCAAGCTTGCCCTGCGGATCTATCGGAAAATGAGCAAAGTGGTGAAGGATCCCGCGTTGAAGCGGAAAGCCCGAATCGCCATCAGGCGAATTACGAAACAAACCAAGAAGCGCGCACGACGGTGAAAATCCAAAGCTCCCATTAACTCAAAGGTGCATATAGATGTTCGAATTTTTGGCTAGAGGCGGGGTGTTGATGATTCCGTTGGGTGTTTGCTCCATCTTGGCCTTGGCCATCATTCTGGAGCGAACCCTCAACCTGCGCACCAAGAAAATCATTCAACTCGATATTTTGCAGCAGGTCAGGGATCTGGTTGCGGAGAACCAGGTGTCTGACGCCATGACTCTTTGTCGGCGCTATCCTTCGGTCATGGGCAGAATACTGCTCGTTACGATAGCGAATCATGATAGAGAGCGCGAAGAACTCCGTTCTGTCGTGGAGGACGCGGGAAGACAGGAGGTTACCACGCTCGATAAAAATCTGGGCGCCCTGGGAACGATTGCCGCCATTGCGCCGCTGCTGGGGCTGACGGGTACCGTTTTCGGCATGATTCGCACCTTCGCCATCATCAGTGAAAAGGGAATCGCTCATCCAAGCCAACTCGCCGGCGGCATCAGCGAGGCCCTCATCACGACGGCGACCGGACTCGTCATCGCCATACCCACGCTCATTTTTTACAACTATTTCACCAACAAGGCGGATCGCCTCATTCTGGAGATCGAAAAACACTCCTATCGGGTCGTCGAGACGCTGAAGCGGTGAGGAAGCGATGAGATTTCGAGACCTAAGGCGCGTACGGGCGGAACCCGGTATGACGGCCATGATCGACATCATTTTCCTGTTGCTCTTGTTCTTCGTCCTGAGTTCTTCATTCGTACTGCAACCGGGCGTTAAAGTTGAGTTGCCGCGGACCGTAACGCAGGAACACCCCGTCCGTAAGGATTTGATCCTCATCATCTCGCGTGACGAAAGGGTGTTTCTGAATAACGATCAGGTGCCCCTGAAGTCGCTCTGGGGCCGTTTGATAGAAGAACTGAAGGTGCAGCCGGAGGGCATGATCATCATTCGAGCGGACA
>JAPPHK010000272.1 GCA_028820795.1 Nitrospinota bacterium
GTACTACTGAGCCCGTTCAGGTCCGTCACATATCCTATTCTTTTTTCAAAGAGCATATCTTCTTGAATCAAGAAGGAACTATCAGAATACCAACGGTCGACGATTCGTGTCAACCGGCAAATGCCTGTAAATGCGCGAAAAAACCATGAGAAACATCATTTCCCGATTGGCGGAAACCACCGAACCTCTCGCCGCCACCCGCGCATACCGCATGTCGTTTTCTTGGCCCTCAAGGCTGGCGAAATATAGTGGTTTGAGATGGCTTTGTCAAAGAAAAAATCTGAATTTTTTTGCTTTTTGCCAAGGATTTTAGGATTTATACAAGCAATTGTTTTTATTGAGTTATTTTGAGCAACAAGTCGAGCACTCGAGAAATCACCACAGCCGGTGATAATTATTTCATACAACCCCTTTTTGTTCCACGAAGGCTGCCGTGGTGGGAGTTTCCCCGGGAGCGGGTTCGGCGCCGTCTTCGTCAACCACCTCCTGTCGCCTCGGCGTCACCTCCCCATCCACGAGCGAGAGCAAGATGTTGCAGCGCCACTCCTCGCTTATATCGGGGTAGTCCATCCGGAAATGCCCACCCCGGCTCTCCTCGCGTATCAAAGCCGCAACGGCGAGCATGCGCGCTACGCCGATCAGGTTGTGGGTCTCCTGAATTCTCCTCATGCAATCAAAACGCTTGCGGGGCGCATCACCGACCACGGCGGCTCGCTCGTTCTCGGCTTCGAGTTCATCGAGCCGCGCGAGGGCTTTCTCAAGCCTCGCCTCCTCGCGAATCTGGCCGATTCCCTCCACCCCCACGCGCTGCACCTCCAGGCGAAGATGCTTGTCGTCAGGCCCGCTCACTCTCGATTCACGCGCACGCAACTTCTCGATTCCCTCCTGCCAGCCGCCGCTTTGCGGATCCGGTTTTTCGAGCCGCGCTCCCTCACAAGCCGCGCCGATACCGGAGCGAAGCCCGAAGACATAGCTGTCCGCCAGGGCTGCGCCGCCCGTGCGATTCGCCCCGTGGACGCCGCCTGCCGCCTCGCCTCCCGCGTAGAAACCTGGAAGATTCGTTCGGCCCCATTCATCGATTCGGATGCCGCCCAGATAGGTGTGCGGGCCACTCGCCACCTCGATGGGCGAGTCCGCCATGTCTACTCCCTGAGTCTTGAAGACGCGGATGATGTCCGCCGTGGCGCCGTCGTTCACTTCATCGATCACATGACGCGCGTCGAGGTAGACACCGTGGCTATCCGTGCCGCGCCCTTCGTAAATCTCCATGCCCACGCCCCGGTTCACCACGGCGCGCGTGGCGCGCTCGCCGCGTTCTGGATCGTAGTGCCACATGAATCGCTCGCCGTCTTTGTTGTAGAGATAAGCGCCCGCGTTGATGAAGCCGCTCGTGTGGGGTGGGTAGCCCCGGATCTTGAGCGGCGCGGCCGCCAGGAGTTGATAGTCGATAAACTCCATGTCTATGAGTTCCGCGCCGGCGCGCAGCGCCATTGCGTAGCCGTCGCCCGAGATGTAGGGCGGGGAGTCGTTCACCTCGTGTAGTTGCGGGGCGCCGCCTGTGGCCATGATGGTCGAGCGCGCGTGCACCACGATGGGGGTTCCTTCACGGTACAAGAATCCCCATGCCCCGACGACGCGCCCGCCCTCTTTCATCAGGTCAACGAAAATGGCGTGCTGGATCGTCTCCACGCCCCATTCCCTCATCTTTTTGGCCAGGGACTGCATTAGCGGCTTGCCCATCAGCTTCCCGCAGTGAAGAAGACGCGGGAAACGATGCGAGGCGCTTTTTTTCTGATGGTATTTCCCGTTTTCCATCTTCACGAGCCCCAGACCCCAGGCGTCGAGCTCGATCGTCCTGTCGATGGCCTCCTCGCTCATGATCCGCATCAGCCGATGATTGCAGACTCCATAACTCGCCTCGATGGAATCCTCGTACAGGAATTCGGGCTTGTCGGTGGGTTCGGAGTGGCCAATCGCCGCGGTGTATCCGCCGCGCGCCATGGAAGAACTGCCGGAGGGAAACGTGGCTTTCGTGATGAGAATGGGTCTAATGCCTGACCGGATGCATCCCACCGCCGCCATCATGCCGGCGACGCCGCCACCGATGATGAGCACGTCCGTCTCTATCTTTCTGATTTCGGAAAATGGGCTCAAGACCAGCCTCCGCCGCGCTCTGTTCTCAGTACCCCGTTATCATAGACTCACTCCACCTCCTGTCGTTAAACAAAAAGTGAAGTTCGCGCGCGATTCGGTATCTTCCCTTATTGTCTCGCCAAGAACGCGGAAATGTGCTCCGTCACCGCCTCGGTGTCCTCGATAGCCATCAGGTGCCCAACGCCCGGTACCACTATTTTCTCGGCGCCTTCAATCTTCGCTACCAATTCATCCGCGCAGTCGTGGAAGCCGGGCAAATCCTTTTCGCCCACCATGAGGAGCGTGGGCGCCGTGATTTTACCGGCGATATTCGCGAGCGAGGCGTCTTGCGGGGGATTCTGGTCAAGCCAATGCGCGCCCGTGTAGGTGAGGAGCATGTCCTCCGCCCAGTCGGCAGCGTCCTCGTTTTCTCTAAGCGAATCGAAGATGGGCAGATCCGCCCAGTAATCCTTGGCCGCCCGTAACCCTTCGGCTCTCAGGGTGGCCATCGTCTGAAGTCTCTGTTCGGCAAAATCGGGCATCAGACGTGGATAATCAAAACCCGGTCCCATCGCGATGACCGACGCCGTCTTGTCCGGATATGCCGCGGCGAAGCCCAGCGCGATTCCGGCTCCACGGCTCAAACCAACGAGATGAGCTTTGGGGATGCGGGCATGTTCGAGCAAATCGACCAAGTCAGCCAATTCGACATCGCGGCCGTAGCCCGTCGGGGGTTTTTCCGATCGGCCATGCCCTCTCAAGTCATACGTCAAGACTCGGTACGTACCTCTGAGAGCGAGTTTCTGGCGCTCCCACATCGAGCGATTCAAGCCGTGCCCATGCATGAAAACGATCGGGGGGGTTGGGGTGTTCATGCCATTGTCGTCGTAGGAAATCTGGACTCCGTTACATACTGCTTGCGCCACAGGAATTGCCTCCAGCGGGATGTTAATCATCCAAACCCATCCGCCCGGCTCATCTTTGAGCCGTCCCGCGTTGGCGGCCGGGTTGGGTCGGAAAACTGTGTATACAACGATTCACCTCGTTTCGCCAAGCGCGGGACGGTCGCAGGCGCGCGGCGGCGGCATCCGGATCCGCTGAAAATCCTGGTTTCATGTTTCGGCGTATGGAACCGATTGGAGAGGGGTTCCGTAGGGGCGGTTCGCGAACCGCCCCTACAGGGGATTGTTGAAAAGCCCGATGCGGCGCAATCCCCCTCCCTCGATACGGCCCTTCGGGCCTATTCGGGATGAAGGGATTGTTTTCTCTCGACCCAAGAAGCCGCCGCTCCGCCTCACCCTGAGTAGCGGCGAAGCCGCGTATCGAAGGGCGAAATTCGCGGCTCTCTTCAAAAAAAGGGTCTTTTGCGCCAGAATGCGAACCGTTCGATTTCATCAATACGAAAGAATCTTCATCGAGCGTATCCCGTCTCGGCGCGCAGGAAAGAAGAACCGCCATGAAACTCACTTACGAGCACGCGCACATCCTCCATACGGATCACGACGAGGCGGTGCGCTTCTATCAAGAAATCCTGGACGCGCGCGTCGTCGACACACGCGAGCGCAAAGGAGCGCCCCAGACCAAACTCATTGCCGGGGGCGGCATGCTCATCGTACGGGGCGTCCGGCCAGGAGAGAATCCCGCTCCGGCAGGCAGCACCCCCCGGCTGGGCGTCGACCACATCGGCTTTTACGTAGGGGAAGGAGAACTCGAGACTGCCCGAGCAATTCTTTTGGAGCGCGGCGTCCCCATTGTGGAGGAAGACGACATGCCGCACCTCAAATACCTCTACTTCCAGGGGCCCGACGGCGTAGTGATCGAACTCATGGAAACCAAAAGGCCGCTTCCCGCATCGGCTCAGGATCAAGATGAGGAGTCATAGAACGATGGAAAAAACGCGCACGCTGATGGAAATGACGAATCCCGAAGCCGAGAAAATTTTAGGGGAAACCGGCCTCGCCATCATTCCCATGGGCAGCGTGGAGCAGCACGGCTCTCACCTGCCGATGGGAACGGACTACTACGCGGCGGAATCATTCGCGAGGCGGGTCGCTACAATCACCGGTGGACTGCCGGTGGATTTCTGCCCCTTCGGCGTCACGCCTTTGCACATGGGCTTCGGCGGCACGGTTTCACTGCGCTCGGAAACCATGATCCAACTGATTCGCGACGTCGTATGCAGTCTCCACCAACACGGGGCGCGGAAGGTGGTGTTCCTGAACTGGCACGAGCGCAACCTGCCTGCCATGGAGATCGCCGCCGAAGACGCCCAGAACGCGCACGAGGGATTAAGAATCCTCATCGTTCACGCGCACTTCATCGCCAAGAACCTCTACGGCCAGAAGGTGGGCCTGACCCACGGCGGGGAACTCGAAGTCCTGCCCGTGCTCGCCGACAGGCCCGAACTCGCACACCTCGAACTCGCCACGGACGCATCCCCCATGGATCACGGAGCGAAAAGCGACGCGGCCCGGCGCGACCCGGCGGTCTACTACATTCCCAAGGACGTGCGCGATATGTATGAATCCGGCTGGTACGGCGTGATCGAGGACACCTCGCCAGAGCGCGTGGCCGAGGTGATGCGCGGCGTCTCCCAGGAGGCGGCCAGACGCATCAAAGCGTATTTCGGGTTGTCGTAACGCGAAGGGAGTTGTTCAGTATTTTCATTCGAACGATAAAGATTTCACCCTGTATTCTCACAAACAGCAAAAGCGCCCGCCGGATGGCGGGCGCTCGCAACTTTCTAAAAAACCCCGGCGTGGGACACATCTACAAATCAATCACTTCCACGCGGCCTTCCGACTATTGCGCTCCCTTCGCTATGCGCGCGTCGTCCTCATCGGGCATGAGCACGAATTCGGGGTAGGCCTCGAGGCCGAGTTCCGCTGTATCCTGGCCGAGGTCCTCCGCTGCGGCCGACACACGCAAGCCCATCGTCTTCTCCAAAATCAACCAGACGGCATACGAGACCACGAACACGAAGGCGCCTATCGCCACGATGCCGACGAGCTGCGCAAAAAGGTTGCCGCCCGCCGCAATGCAGACCGCGAGCGTTCCCCACACGCCGGCGAACAGGTGAGCGGGAATCGCGCCCACGACGTCGTCGATCTTCAGGTTCTCCAACATCTTCAGGCCGAACGCGCACACCAAGCCGCCTATCGCGCCGATGACCACCGCCCAATGGTATTCGACGATGTTCGGCCCGGCCGTAATGGCGACGAGGCCGCCGATGGCGCCGTTCAGCACGGCCAGCAGATCCACGCGCCCGAAGATGGATTTCGCGGTGAAGAGGACGACGACGCATCCCGCCGCCGCCGCGAGATTGGTGCTCACGAACACGTTGCTCATCGTCACCGCATCGACCGAGCCCTTGACCACCAGCATCGAGCCGCCGTTGAACCCGAACCAGCCGAACCACAGGATGAAGACCCCCAGGGTGACCAGCGGGACGTTGGAGGGCGGCGTGGACTTGACGCTCCCGTCCTCGCGGAACTTGCCGCGCCGCGCTCCCACCACAATCACGCCCGCGAGCGCCGCCCATCCCCCGGTCGAGTGCACGATGGTGGAACCGGCGAAATCGCTGAAACCGAGCCCGGTAAGCCAACCCCCGCCCCACGTCCAGGCACCCACCAGCGGGTAGATGATTCCGGTGAGTACGGCGATGAAGATAAAGAACGACCACAGCTTTACGCGCTCGGCCAAGGCGCCGGAAACAATGGAGGCGGTGGTCGCGACGAACGTCATCTGGAAGAACCAGAAAGATATGCTGGCGTAGTCGGTCCCGAGCACGGCTTTGTTCGCCTTCGCGTTCCCGGCCAGGATGGCGAATTCATCCGCCGAGGGCCTGAACAAGAGCTTCACCGAGCCGATCCAACCCGAAACGTCCACGAACATGAGGTTGTAGCCGATGATGTAGAACATGATCCCGGCGATCCCGTAGAGTCCGATGTTCTTGAGACAAATCACCGAGGCGTTCTTGGTGCGCACCGAACCCGACTCGAGCATCGTGAATCCCGCACACATCCACATGATGAGCACGCCGCAGATCAGCAAAAAGAAAGTGTTGAATATGTATTTGTCATTGGCGATCCGGGTCTCGACGGGTACGGCCGCTTCCGACCCGACCGCGGTGAACGCAAGAACAACGAAAGCGAGAAGCACCCCCCACATGGCGGGCCATGGAAGAGAAGTTCGATGATGGTTGTTCATGAGTTCACTCCCATTCTGGTGAAAACCGGTTGAGATTCGTATTGTTCTTGAAAAATTCTGTCGGAGGCAAGGTGAAGCGGCCGCTAATGCGGCAGGCAGGAGGTGATGCGCCTTATCGTAAGCGGGTCGATTCAAAACGTAGATCAGCATACGCGACTCCTGACAGGAGTTGTATCTATCGTGTCATCGTGTCGCTATCCAGTTACCAATTAGAGCATGGCGGATATCGTGATTCAAGATTTTTTTTCATCCTCTTGGCTCAAGCATTCGGCGTTCAGACTGACACTAATGAGGGCGAAAGTTCGAGCGCGTACCGTCAATTGAACAACAGAAAGAACTCAAGAGGGCAGGGGCACGTCTTTTCCGTAAATCTTCTCGGACTGCTCCTGCGTTACCGGGTTGCCCTCGGGATCGTGCAAGGGATAGGCCTTGAGCGTGCGCATGAATACCTGAAGGCCGTAGTGAAGCGCCACCATCGCGCCGATCTCCATGATTTGGGCCTCGCTGAAGTGCTTCTTACCCTCATCGTAAAATTCCTTGTTCAGCTTCGCGGCGTCTCGGTACATCCAGTAGGAATAGCTGAGCGCCCATTTCTCGGCATCGGTGAACCGCGGGTCGTTCTCGAAATCCCCGCAGGCGGCCTCGATGCGCTCCTCCGTCAGACCCTCTTTTTTCGCCTGCTCGGAACGCAGGTTCGCGAAGTAGGTGTCCTGCGCGGTCCTGGCGAGCTGGATTCGGATCATCTCCTTGAGCTTGTGATCCACCCCGCCCATGGCGTGGGAGCGATGCATGGCGTCGTGCAGGGCGGCGGCGTAGCCGGGCGAATGGGCCATGATGCGCGAGAACAACTCATCGGGCGCATGGGTCTCGGCGGTGCGCTCCATGACGCGCTTCCAGTCTTTCTCCTCAATCGCTTCAGGTTCGAGCGGCTCGATAATCGGCATGGCGTCCTCCTAGCTTCCGTTGGCCTGTTGCGCCTCGCCCTCTTCGATTGCGCGCGCGAGCGGGCCGCTCAGGTGCGAAACCGGGCAATCGCCATATATACGCCGCGATTCCTCCTGGCTCACGAGCCGACCGTCCGGGGTGAACATGGGATAGAAATCGAGCGTTCTGAAAAAGGTGTGATAGCCCACGTTGAAGCCGATGAAGGAGCCTAATTCCACGATTTCCTCATCCGAATAGTGCTCTTTAAGCCTTGCGTAAAAGGCCTCGTCGATCTTTTCGGGTTCCGAATCCATGAGCTCACTGTATTCCAGGGCCAGCTTTTCGGCTTCGGTGAAAAGCTCGCTCTCGCGCCAGTTGTCGATGCCCTCGTCTATCATCTCTTCCGTCAGACCTGCCTGCTTCGCCGAAGCAGAGCGCACGTTCCCTCAGTAGTTGCAAAATGCGCGGCGCGAGAGCTGAACGCGGATGATTTCCTTGAGCTTGTGGTCGATGACGCCTGTGTTGAACACCGTACCCCACGCGAGGTACATCGATTTCGCCAAATCCTCGTTGTGGCCCTGCATGGCGTGAAAGGCAGGATCGGGCGCGCGGTGCTTGAGCGCCTTGTTGACGAATGGCGCCAGCTTCGTCTTCTTCAGATCCTCGATGTCGAGCATCGTGATATTGGACATATGTACTCTCCCTAAGATGACATGCAGAACAATTTATCGATTATAGCTTCAGGCTCCGCTTTCCGCTTGCAAGCGGCGCAAAGCGGTGTCGAGAGCGGAGGCGGCGCGCTCGGCTTCTTCCTCGGTCAAGACGAGCGGCGGGCTGATGGTGACGGTGTTCGAAGGACCCGCCGCGATACCTGCGTTCTTGCCGAAAATCACGCCTTGTTCTTTCGCGTAGGACAGCACCTTCGCCGTTGCCGCCGTGGACAGTGGCGCGCCGTCTTCTTCAATCAACTCCACGCCCCAGATGAGGCCCACGCCACGCACGTCGCCCACGCATGGGATGTCGGAGAGTTTTCCCAGGAGTCCGCCGAGATATGCGCCTACTTTCGCGCCGCGCGCAGGCAATTCCTCATCCATCATGATCTCGAGGTTCCTGAGCGACGCCGCGCAGGCGACAGGGTGTCCGCCATAGGTGTTTATCTGCAGAAAGCCTGAGTCTCCCTCGGCGTTTAAAGCCTCGAATATCTCGTTCGTGGTCGCCGTCGCCCCGATGGGCAGATAGGCGCTGCTCAGTCCCTTGGCCATCGTCATGATGTCTGGCGCGATCTCGTACAGATCGGAAGCGAAGAGTTGCCCCGTTCGCCCGAAGCCGGTGATGACCTCATCGGCGATGAACAAGACCCCGTGCTTGCGGCACACCTCTCGCATGCGCTTCAGGTAATCCGCGGGCGGGGGAATCACCCCGCCGCCGCCGATGACGGGCTCCGCGATGAACGCCGCCACCGTTTCGGGGTCTTCGTAGCGGATGACCTCATCCAACTCGTCCGCGCACCGGGCGGCGAGCTCTTCCTCGGTGTCCGCATTGCTTCGGTAAAAATACGGGGCGCTCACGTGAATCACGCCCGGGAGCAGCGGCTCGAACATCGCGCGCCGGAGCGTCTGGCCGGTGAGGCTCGCTCCGCCGATGGTCGCCCCGTGATAACCCTGGTGGCGGGCGATAATCTTATACCGCCTCCCGCCGTTCAAGCGGCCATAGGCGCGGGCGATCTTGATGGCGGTGTCTACAGCTTCGGAACCTGAATTCACGAACCAGACGCGCTCGACCCCCTCGGGCAGCAAGGATGCGAGCCTTTGGCCAAGCCTGGCCGCGGGCGGGTTCACCTGCGTCAGCGGATAATAGGCCAACTCGAGCATCTGCTCGTACGCCGCCTTGGCGACCTCATCACGCCCGTAGCCGATGTTCACGCACCAAAGTCCCGCCATGGCGTCGATGTATTCTTTTCCGGAGGCGTCCTGGATGGTCGAACCCTTGGCCTTGACTACGACGTCGAGGGGATTTTCCTCTAACCCGGAATGGTTGAGAAGCGGATGCCAGACGTGTTCCCTGTCCATCGTCCGCAGAGTTTCGGCGTCAGCTATGGCTGGGTTCATGAGTGTCCCCTCTTGGGAATCAACGGTTCGGATCCAATCGATCAATGGCGGAAATCTTAATGCGCAAACGGGTGCGGATCAACCGCCGGGAGAACTAGCCCGGCGTATACTCGGGGTCTTCGCTCTTGATACGAAAAGCCTGGCGGCCGATTCCCTCGATTTCACCTTCGATCAGATCGTCCGGCTGGAGGTATTCCCCCCATGAGGCGGCATTGCCGGCCGGAGAACCGGTGCCGATGATGTCACCCGTCCGCAAAGTCGCGACTCCCGAGAGATACGATATCTGTTCGGCGATGCGCCAGACCATGTCGCCCGTGGTGGCGTCTTGCCTCAGTTCGCCGTTCACCCATAGCTTGAGTCTCAAATCGTGTGGGTCGAGGCCCTCATCGGGAAGCAGGATGTAGGGGCCGATGGGGGCGAATCCGTCCGGCGCCTTCATGGAATACCAGTCGATGAACTTACCCATGTTCAGCGTCGTGCGATCGCTCATGTCGTTGAACAGGGTGTAGCCGCCCACGTGGTCCATGGCTCTTTCCACCGGAATGTTCTTGCCGCCCTGTCCGATGAGCACGCCGAGTTCGAGTTCATAGTCGAGCTTTTCCATCGAGGTATAAACGGGCACGTCATCATACGGACCGCTCACGGAGGTGGAGGGTTTCAGGAAACAGTAGAGCGGGAGTTCCTCCTTGAAATCATCCACTTTGGTGCGCGCCATCTCGGCGGCATGGGCCACATAGTTCCTCGCCATGCAAAACAGCGTGTCCGGCACGACGGGAGGGAGAATCTCGACTTCTTCCGGTTCATAGATCACCTGCATCCCGTCGAAGCGAATCGGATCTTTTTTGCTTTCATGCGCTTCGAGTGCTTCGAGAGCTTCTTCGGCGAGAGGACGGTTCAGTTCCAGATCCTCGATGAACTCCTCGCAATCATCGGGTATCTCGGCCTCGACGCGATCCATGGCCTCTGCCGCAGATTCCTCATCCAGCGACAAGGCGTAGGCCAACTTGAGATCGGCGATTTTCTCACCGAACAAGACGCCGACGCGCGCCTCGCCCGCAAGGCTGAAAGTACAGATTCGCATGAGGATGAGTCTCCAGTCTCAAATCCGCGACAAAAGGAATCCTACCACAGAGGCGCAGGCGATGCCGCTATGCGAGTGAAGCGGTATCCCAAGAAAATGGACTACAACCGAAATTCCTAGACTCGCCTCCGAGCAGCATTTTATTCCATCATTCGGTTTCGATTGAGAAAATCGAGAATCAGCCGCCGCGCCCTCTCGTCGCGAGAGAGATTGTGCACCCGGCCTTCGAAGAGATGAAACTCCATATTCACGCCCCGCGCCCTGGCTTTTCGCAGACATTGATCAGCGGGCCTTCCCCGCCGCCAGGGATCGTCTTTGGAATACAGCGCGAGCGCGGGCGTACCGGTCGGCATTCGAACGCCGCGCCAGCATACAGAACCACTGATGACGTGGGCGAGAAACTCATCTCCCTCGTAGGAGGCGGTCGCGGTGCCTCCCTGGCTGTGTCCTACGAGGAAAAGGTTTTTCTGATCCACCCACGAAATGCGGCGGACACGATACGCCGCATGATGGATCTCCTCCTGGCGCATCTGGTTCACACGCCTGTGCGGCGCACCCTTTATGCCTCGGTGTCGGGAAGGATCGCAGGTCTCGGGGCGATAAAGGCGGGCGAAGCTAACAGGTGCGATAACGGCGTAACCTGCCTCTGCGAACAGGCGCGTATAGCGCAAGTTCCCGCGGCCGAGCCCCGCGCAGCCGTGCAAGAATATGACAGTGGGGCGTTTTTTCTGAAGCCCCGCTAGTTTTCGCCGGACGAAATCTTCGCTCATCCTGCCTTCGATGAACGCACCATTTATCTGAATCACGACGTAGGCTGCATCGAAAGTGCGCCTCGCCTCATCGGCCAGGTCGAGCGTTTTGGGGTCGATTCCCCCAACGGGATTAACTCCTCCGGCACAGCCGGACAGGAGAAAACAAACGAACATCAGAAGGTTGGCCAAGTGTCGCATCATCGAAAAACCGCAGGCTCTACTCGCGATGAACCTCCTAGACCACTCCCTCATCCGAAAGTTTATGGAGTTCTTCATCCGACACGCCGAGCAGGCCGCCGAAGATATCCGCATTGTGCTGACCCACGAGCGGGGCGGGGGCGGCGTAGCCACCACTTATTTCGCTGAACTTAAAGGGAAAGCCCGGGGCTTTCGCGTTCTTGAGCGTTCCGAGGGTGGGGTGTTCGATGTCGACTATCATGCCCCGTTCTTGCATGTGGGGCCAGGCGAGAATGTCCTCGATGGTATTCACCGGACCGCAGATGACGTCGTGCGCGCGCAGGGAGGAGACCGCTTCTTTCGTATCGCGCTGCTTCGTCCATTCGGTGATGGTGGCGTCCACTTCCGCGACTCTGCTCACGCGCCGGCTCATGTCCTCGTAACGTTCGTCGCCTATCAGATCGGCGCGCTCGATGCCGCGCAGTATGTTGTGCCAATGCGCGTTGGTGCCCGAAGCGATGATGACCCAGCCGTCTTTCGTCTCATAGGCGTTGAACGGCGCGAGCCGCATGATGCGGTTTCCGATTCGGGGTGGAAGCCCCAGTTGTTCGTAGCAATCCATCGGCTCATCGAAGATCAGCGAAAAGATGCAATCGATCATGGAAATGTCGACCTGCTGGCCTCGCCCGGTGCGCTCGCGGTGAAAGAGCGCCGTCATGATGGCGCCGAAGGCGAAAGTGCCTCCCACGCTGTCGCCCAGGGCGGAGCCCGCCTTGGTGGGAGGACCGTCGGGAAATCCCGTGAGGTTCATCAGTCCCGAGGCGGCCTGGGAGACGGCGTCGTAGCCCTTGAGACCTGCATCCGGCCCCGTCTGGCCGTAGCCCGTAATGGAGCAGTAAACCAAAGAGGGCTTGCGCGCATGGAGCGTTTCGAAGTCTATTTTGAGCCTTTCCGTGACGCCGACGGAGAAATTCTCCACGAGTATGTCGGAGCGGTCGACGAGCCCGTAGAACATTTCGAGCCCCCGGGGATCCTTGATGTTGAGGGTAATCGCCTTTTTCGCGCGCGTGCGCTTCAAGTAGGCCATCCCCAGGTCCTCATCCGTCTGGGGATGGTAGGAGACGCCCTTCTCACCGATGTAGGGAGGCGAGTAGGCCACCGGATCGCCGGTGGCCGGATTGTCGATTCGGATGACCTCGGCCCCCAGCCCCGCCAGGAAAAGCGTGGCCTGCGGACCCGAGAGATACTGCGTCAGGTCGAGGACGCGGATGCCTTCGAGTGGCTTCGTCATGTAAGACCGAACTAGCCTTCGAGCAGAATCTTCACCGCCTGGCGAGCCGCATCGCCCGCGCGCGC
>JAPPHK010000100.1 GCA_028820795.1 Nitrospinota bacterium
GCGTCGGGGGGCGTCGACCGGCTCTGGTCGCAGCGCGCGGCGGCGGACCTCGCCCGCGCGGGGAAATTAGAGCCCGGCGAGGCGGGCCTCGACGCCGAGGCGGGCTACGGGTTCGACACCCCCCGCGGACTCCTGACGCCCTACCCGGGCGTGGCGCTCACCGATAGCGGCGAGAGGTGGCGCGCGGGGGCGCGCTGGAAGCTCGGCCCCGCCTTCGACCTGGCGCTCGAGGCGAGCCTGCGCGAGCCCGCGAACGGGGACGACGCCGAGAGCGAAGTCCTCCTCAAGGGCTCGAGGCGCTGGTAGATACCGGCCCGCCGCTGATCGAGCGCCTGCGGGGGGTAATTGCGCTCTGGCGCGCGCGCCAAGGTGCGAGCGCGCGGCGCTTCGGGACGGAGGCGATGGGCGATCCCGGCTTCCTCCGCACGCTGGCGCGGGGGCGGTCCCTGCGCCTCCGCACGGCGGACCGGGCGCTGGCGTTCATGGGACGCCCACCGCTTGAGCCGCTCCTCCGGGCCGAGGTCGAGGCGTTCCTGGCGGTGAGCGGGACCAAGGCCTCGGTGCTGGGCGAGGAGGCCCTGGGGGACCGCGCCTTCGTGGGCAGGCTGCGCCGGGGGGCCTCGCCGTATCTCGAAACCTTCGACCGGGTGCGCGCCTGGATGGCGGCGAACGCGACGGAAGAGGAACTCCGCGCGGTCCGCGGGAGGCTGGCGGGCGTGGCGGACCCCTTCGGGGGAACCCGGGACGCGGCCGGGATGGTCGAAGGCCCGCGCGAGGAGGAGAACCGCCTTGATACGCGGGAGGCGGCCGCCCGGCTGGGCCTCTCGCCCAGGACGCTCGAGTACTACCGCGCGAGCGGCGGGGGGCCGGAGTTTCAGAAGTCAGGCTCCCGGGTGCGCTACCGGCTCGAGGACATCGAGGCGTGGGCCTCCGCGCGGCGCTGGACATCCCTGTCCAAAGAGAGAGGCGCGCGGAAAAAGTAGCGCCAGAGGACCGCGCAGAGGAAACACTCCTGCCCCCGCGGACGCAGGAACGCATCCTTCGCCCGTTTTCAGAAGGTGGGGGATCTTCAACTGGTGGGGAATCCCTATAGATTGTTGAAACTGTTGCGGGTATTGGTTTTTGGGGAGCTTCGCTCGGGGTTTGCTTTCTGCAATACGTAATCAAATCGGAAACGGGCGAATTCTAACTCCCGCGCATAGAGGCGCGTTCACGTCGAACCATCCTCTAGAGCTTGGTTCGTAACAGCGAAGAAAATGAGCCGCAATTCTCAGCCTGAATCACTAAATGGTTCTTCTCTATCTAACAGTCCATTGCTATAATGTGTTATGTGTTATCTTTGTCTACCTTAATTGACTGTACCGGTATCATGACATGGACAAGTTCCAGAGTTTCATAATCCTGTCGGCGAGGCTCGTCCTGCACGCTCTCCAGTTGCGCAAGATCGTGGAAGATACCAATCATCATCTCCCCTATTCGATTTGCCTGAAGAGTTCTGGCACTTGGCAAAGGTTTGCCGATTTCGGAAGCCTCAGCCAAGCGGCAAACCGGAGCGGACTCATGAAGCTTGAGAAATTATTCGTCAGGGTAGACGCGTCATGAGCGCTGACGTGAAAATTGAGCGGTATTTCTGTAATAGCTGTGGGCAGAAAACGAAGCACTTTGTTCGAGCAGAACATGAGACCACGGATCATGACGATGGTGACGGGACGAGCTTCACGCAAGAACTTGCGATTGTTGAATGTTGTGGTTGTGAGCATCTTGCTTTCGTGAAGCGCACCCACTTTTCGGAGCACTGGGATTACAATAACCACCCAATAACGGGCGAGCCGCAAATGATTCCGCTTTGGGATGAGGCGATCTATCCGCCAGTGACGTATAGGTCTCCACCACCGTGGTTTGAGGATCTACCCGACCCAACACTTCGTGATATTTCACAGGAGATCTATAAATCGCTTCAAACCGAGTCGCTTTATCTCGCGACTTTTGGGTCGCGAACACTGATGGATCGACTGATTGTCCTGACTGTTGGAGACAAAAGAAATTTTCACAATGGGCTTGACGCCCTCGTCGATGAAGGCAAGATTTCTCAGCACGAACGCGATACTCTAGCGCCTGTGATTGAGGCAGGGCATGCAGCAGCTCACAGGGGCTGGGCACCGACGCAAGTCCAAATTAAAACGATTCTGGACACGGTCGAGGGGCTTATACATCGATTACTCGTTTTACCCAAACTTGCCGAGGAACTGGAAGAGGCTGTCCCAAGCCGTAATGGCGCCACGAATGTGAAAGTCGGAAGCGAAGTCAATATAAGTAACAAGATTGCTGCGGCACCGGCTGTAGTTCGAAACGTTTTCGAAGAACTCGAACAACGGCTAAAAACTCTCGGTGATGATGTGTCGGTTCATCGACAAAAGCACTATGTTGCTTTTAAACGCAATAGGAACTTTGCTTCCGTGCAAGTCTACAATCGAAAGAAGCAAGTTAGAATTTATCTGAATATTGATCCAGATACAGTAGACCTCTCTCGTTCGGGCGTAAGGGATGTGCGTCAAGTTGGTCACTACGGGACAGGTGACTTGGAACTGGCGATCAAGACAAAAAAAGACCTCGACATGTTCGTCGATCTTTTTGAGCTAAGCTATCAAAATTCATAATACGCCTGAAATAAAGTGAGCAATGGGAGTGTTCTTTACTTTCATCGTGGGCTGATCCGACGTTAACTCCCTGCTTGAAGATTTACAGAATGCTGATGAGAGAATCGGTGAAAAAGAAGCCAGGTGTCGTGAATGGGGCATCATTGAGTAATCGAGATAATGTGATTATATGGATGCTGGAGTTCTGATGAGAAATGAAGAAAAAAGACGCTGAAACTCGAGTCAAGGAAGCGGCGCGCGCCTGGATCAGAAATAATCCAGAAGAATCGAAAGATCCTTTTTTCGGACAAGAACGTTTCTACGTATACCTGAAAGAGAATTACCCTCATCTGCTGCATTTCCGAACTCGAGGCCCGAAAAATCAGATTATCGGACTATGGTTCAAAGAGGCCAATAAACCAAGGTCTTAAGCTAGGAAATTCCGTAAAACTAATCTGCTTGGGAAGTAGGGTTTTCTCTCCGTCATCTGAAGTTCTAGAAAACTCTCTGGAGTCTCAAATTCTGCCATCAGTTTTCTTTTTGCGGCATTTTTCCCTGCTCAATACCATGAAATGATGCAACCTGAAACAGTGTGCATCACTTTGTTGCTTGCATTGATTGAATGTGCTATTATAAGCAAATAAATAGCGAATATGAGGGGCTCATGTCAACCAGGAATAAAAAATTCGGTCCCCGCCTGACAATCAGCCTTACAAGCAGGGACTACGATGCTCTCTATGCCCTCGCCACCAGAGACGAGGTCTCTGTCTCCTGGGTCGTCCGACGAGCTATCGACGAATATCTTGACAACCACCGCCACGAAGCCGAACAGCAGTTGCCGCTGCGGATACTCCAAAAAACTGAACGCTCAACGCACGGCTCAGGATAGATATGATGACAGCATTGACGAGGCAAGTAATCCATAAGAACGAACTAGTAGATAAAACAGCATCCGAGTTGCCTCTCGTTGCTCTTTACCAAAATGCGCTCCCTGCAAAGCGTACAGGGCCACTTTACGGAGCCTTTCCGTATCCGACCAAGATTTCTCCCGAGACGATAGCGCTGTATATCGCTGCGCATACCAAACCCGGAGCGACCATATTTGATGGATTCGCGGGAAGCGGCACGACTGGCCTTGCGGCACTTCTGTGCGAAAACCCATCGGAGGATCTACGTAACGAAGCTGCGCGGCTTGGCCTCCGTGTAGAGTGGGGAGCACGTGACGCAGTACTTTACGAGCTCGGAGCATTAGGCGCGTTTATTGGAAAAACCCTCACCAACCCGCCAGACGCCGAAGAATTCCAAAGGGCTGCGGACCATACGCTCAATGAGGTAGAGAAAGAGTTTGGCTGGATTTACAGAGCAGATGATCTAAACGGCAAACGAGGCGCAATTCGGCACATCGTCTGGAGCGATGTTGTGCGTTGCCCTTCCTGTCAGCTCGCAGCAACACTTTGGGATTCTTGCGTGTCCCTTGGCCCGGCCCGAATCGAATCCCAGTTTACGTGCCCGTTCTGCACCCATATGACCACATTGGATACAGTTGAACGAATTACGGACCAATTTTCAGACGAATTGACTGGCGAGATTGTCGAGCGCAGAGTACGAAGGATTGCGCGCATATACGGCATCACGGGTAAGAAGCGCTGGTCACGTGCGCCAACAAATAGCGATCTAGAGTTGCTGGATCAAGTTGCGCAGGAACAAATCCCGGAATGCGTCCCCAATCTCATTATTCCATGGGGAGATCTTTATCGGAGTGGTTATCACTGCGGAATGTCTCGGATTCATCACTTTTACACCCGCCGAAATCTGATTGCGTTTTCCCGCCTTTGGGAAAGAGCCAGCACCTTCCAAGGAGCCTTGGGCGATGCCATTCGTTTTTGGCTTCTCAGTTACAATGCCTCGCATGCGACTATAATGACCAGAGTAGTGGCGAAGTCAGGCCAAAAGGATTTAGTCGTGACCAGCGCCCAGCCAGGCGTACTCTATGTCAGCGGGCTACCAGTTGAAAAAAATTTGTTTCATGGTTTGCGTCGCAAACTTTCTACGATTGCGAATGCCTTCGGTACCATTCACGGCCGCCAAGGCAATGTCTCGGTTCATCAGAAATCGAGTTGCGTGGTCGATCTCCCCGACAGCAGTATTGATTACGTTTTCACCGATCCTCCTTTCGGCGGAAACATTCCGTATGCCGAAATCAGCCTTTTGAACGACGCATGGCTTGGTCAATTCACGAACAACACTGAAGAAGTGATCATCAGCGGTAGTCAGAACAAGACGATTGCCGATTATCAGCAGTTAATGACAGCAACCCTATCCGAGGTGAACCGCATTTTGAAACCGGACGGCAAAGCAACACTTGTATTCCATTCGGCGTCAGCGGATATATGGAACGCGTTGCAGGCTGCATATTCGGATGCACGCCTCAATGTGGAATATGCTGGGGTTCTCGATAAAAAGCAGGGAAGTTTCAAGCAGGTCACGACTAATGGTGCCGTGCGCGGTGATCCTGTGCTGTTACTAGGGAAAAACCCGGTCCCCGATAAGCAGTCGGAGGATAACGTATGGATAGTCGCTGAGAAACTCAACCGCGCGGCACTCAAGCTGGGACCTTCCGAGCAAACCGCGGAGAGGCTTTATTCACGTTTTGTCAATCATTTTTTGGAAAACCACCAGAAAGTGCCGCTGAATGCCAGCGAGTTCTATCGCTGGCATGGTGCACAGCAAACTGCGGGGGTTGTCTGTGCCGGAAGATGATACAATAATCAAACTTCGCGATGAAGCCCGTGCATATGAAGAAACGCTGCCAGCGGCAACGAGAAAAGCGCTAGGCCAGTTCTTCACCGGCATCAAGCTCGGACGTCTACTCGCTCATCTTGCTTTAGAAAATGACACTCGAGCTGTTCTCGATCCGATGGCTGGAAGTGGCGATTTGCTCGACGCAGCTTGCGAGGTGGCAAATTCCCGGGCCAATGTCTTGGAACGGCTTGACGCCATAGAAATAGATTCACAAGCAGCCCAGATATGCAGACGCAGGCTCAAAGCCTTTTTAACTCAGGAAGGCACCAGCCTGCATGTCCTCAGTGCAGACGCATTCAATCCGAAAACATACAATAGCTTTCCCGAAGACGGCTACGATCTGGTTATCGCGAATCCACCATACGTTCGCTATCAAGCAATGGCCGGTAAGGGAAATAAAGTGCGCCATGGCCTTCAGCAAATCGCTTTGCAACGGCTTGACGGCACTGTTCTGCGCGTATGGGAGGCACTTATTAACGGTTATTCCGGTCTTGCCGATCTTTCGGTTCCCGCATGGCTCCTTTGCGGCCTGCTCGTCAGATCCGGAGGCTGCCTAGCGATCGTAGCGCCAGCCACATGGCGGTCTCGTGCCTACGCCAATGTTATCCGTTACCTCCTTCTCCGCTGCTTTTCGCTAGCTCTTGTCATTGAGGATACGCAGCCCGGATGGTTCTCGAACGCATTGGTGCGCACGCAACTCATAGTCGCTCACCGGCTCTCCGATGACGAAATTGCCAGCTCTTTGACTGCACGCAAGGAATGGTCCGACGCTCACTGGATACAGGTAGCGCCGGACGCCGCCTCGCCCGACTCTCTGGTCGGCAATGCATTCGATGATACATGTCCTGAAGGCGCGTTCGCCGATTGGTGCCGAGGCGGCGATTCTTCCTGCCCAGTCGGTGTGAGTTCGCGGCAGTTTTCACATGAAGACGAATGGGCTTCACTGCGCCAAGAATCTCGGAAAAGCGAATGGCTGTCTGTTTTGGAACCCGAAGACTCGGAATTGCCACTGTTTGAATCAATGCGGAGTCATATTGTACCTGTTCCAGAAACATTGAGGTCGGTGCTCCCGCAAGGCTTTGATTCCGGGGTTCTTCGCCCTTTGGAGGAGGTCGGAGTGCAAATCGGGCAGGGATTAAGAACTGGTTGCAACCAATTCTTCTATGTCCATGTAGTTGGTGAAGGTCGCGGGGGATCGGTAACTGTAATCACCAACGCCGCCTTTGGTAGCAAGTTGTTAGAAGTACCCGCCACCGCATTACGCCCTGTGGTGCATCGCCAAACTGATCTGGAAGCATGGCATTCCGGCGCTGAGTTGACAACGCGTGTTCTTGATTTGCGCGAATGGGTAATGCCGGAGGACTTTGATACCGTCTGCGCTTCCATTCCTGCTTATGAGCGAGCCAACGAAAAGCCCCCGAAGCCAATGCCAGAGGATCTCGCAGATTATGTCCGCTCAGCTGGGAGTGAATCTCTGGATGCGAAATCAGGCAGCAAGCCAGTCTCGGCGTATTCGGCTGTTCGTACCAATGCGAGGCCTGGCCGCAGCAATGCACCGCCGAAATTCTGGTATATGCTCCCTAACTTTATGCCGCGCCATTTGCCAAGCGCTTTTGTCCCCCGTGTCGTCTACGACACACCCAAAGTTCATCGCAACATTCACCCGCCCGTTCTAATTGATGCCAACTTTTCTGCCTTTTGGTCTAAACTTCCAGAGTGGCCTCCCATTGTCTTAGCAGCTTTTCTTAACAGTGCTTGGTGCAAGGTTGTCATGGAGGCAGTTGGTACACCCCTCGGTGGTGGCGCACTAAAGCTTGAGGCCATCCATCTTCGTCGAATGCCTGTTCCTGCGCTCCATCCCGAAGCACTCTACAAACTCGAAAAAGAGTTGGATGTCGAAACATCCGAACGACAACAAATATTGGTTGACCGTGCCATACTGCGCATTTTGCTGCCTCCGAAATCTTCGATATTGGAAATAGATAACTTCGCTGAGGTTCTTCGCAAACGCCTTGGCGAACTTCGTACGGCCCGTCAAAGAAGCTTGTCATGACTGCCAATCTGGGCGAAGCCCGAGAAGCGCTCGCGCGATGTCGGCAACTCCGACAAAACGGTGCCATAGAAGCAGTCCTGAGAGGGGAGTTCCAATCGAGGTTGAGGAGTATTTTCCCTAATGCAGAAGATGAACGGTGGATAAATCATTATTCCGAAGGCATTGAAACACATACTAGAATCGAGCTTGCTGCGGAAATGGAGGCGCACCGATTCATAGATAATCTGGTCGGATCTACGACAATTGAATATGAAGCCGATTTACGAGATACCGCTAAACGCGATGAAGGCTACCGCCAAGTTAAAGAGCATGTTTCAGGACTAATACGGAGTGGTATTAAGGTCTCGCAGGTTAGGGGGATACTGTCTGATACTGTTGATTGGCATGTGTATGATGTCAAACTCAGGCCAGGTGTCGAGCCGAGCACATCTACCCCCGACGATATTGAACTTGTAGAAGTCGAAACGTTCGAACCCTCGGTAGACAATCATGAAACGGCCGAACGTTTCATTCTTTTCTTGCGCCGACATTTAGCACGCGAGCAATCACGACCGCTGATTGCGGTCAATCTCGCCTTCGATTTGGGGCTGGACAGCGCTACCTACCGGCGCAATTTTGATGTTTTGGCCGAATTGTTAGAGGCAGGCCGACGAGATGATCCTTCAATTTCTCTGGCCACCGACTTATGGTCGCATTTCGTCGACCACCTTGAAGGTGAAGGCGGACAGTTCCGGGTCGGTCCGTACGTCGACGAGGTCTATCTTAATCTGCTTGCGCGCCTTCTGAGCGCCAACGCGCTCGCACGTACTGCGCTCATGAGTGAAGAGATCGAACTTCGTTCCATTCTTGACGGTACGTTCTTTGAAAATGAGTACCAGATCGACAATCTCGTCGAGCAGGACTATTTCGGATGGCTTACCAAGCCCGCACATATTTCCGGTGTTCTTCCAGTAGCACACGAAATCCAGCGCGACCTATACGCCTATGACTTCAATATGAGGGCCGAGGAAGATCTTTTCGGCAGGCTTATGGCTCAACTTGCCAGCCGCAGCCAGAGAAAACTGTTAGGTCAAGAATGGACTCCTGGATGGCTGGCGCGACACCTTGCCGATCGATGCCTCGCTGATCTACCGGAAAATGAAGCACCCGAAATTGTGGATATGTGTTGCGGCTCCGGAGCCATTCTCGCCGAGGTCATCAATGCCGCGAAAGACCGCTACGGTTACACTGAGATTACAGATCTCCAGAATGTTGTCACTGGTTTTGACATCGATCCGCTGGCAGTTACGTTCGCTAAGACCACTTGGATCATCACGCTCACCTCGGAAATAAACACGGCAACCGAACCGGTGACCATTCCTGTCTACCACGCAGACTCACTGTTCGCGGTTACACCCGTCTCGGCATCTGTGCCGATGTTAGGTGAAAGCGAAACGATAGATATAGCATTGGACGGCGAGACGATCCCACTGCCGGCCAAGTTTATTCAACCCGAATTTCGCGAACTCTTCGATTGGCTTGTCGACTGGGCCTATGACGAGGCGTGTGACAATAGTGGCACAAAGCCTACCTCCTCCGATGTGAGGACAACTCTAGATATGGCAGCTTCTGCGTCAAATGTTATTTTATCACTCGCGTTGCGCGAATCGATTATCGACGCCATTCTCCAGCTTGCGCTTCGCATGAAGGCACTAGCGGATGCCGGGCGAAACGGTATCTGGGCTTTTATTTTGCGCAATACTTATCGGCCAGGGATCCTCACCGGGCAATTCAACGGTTTGGTCTCAAATCCACCTTGGCTCGCGATGAGTACCCTCGCCGACAATCCTTACCGCAATATCCTGACGCGCCGGGCTGAGTTGTATGGCATCCGGCCAACAGGTCAATCTTTCCTCCACCTGGAACTTGGGACAATGCACTTGCTTCACGCTATAGATCGATATCTGAGACCGGAGGCGGCCGTCGCTTGTCTTGTCCCCGGTACGATATTCAACGGCCATCATCATGAAAGGTTCCGTAAACGAGGGTATATCAACAGCGATCGGCCAGCCGCATTCGCGATATCCGAAGTGTGGCAAGTGGTTTCGGGAACCTTCAAGTATCCCGGGGCAGCACTTATCGGAAGAAAAGTTGCTCGCTTATCGGACGCGGACAAACCCGTTGCTAGCGGTGCCGTCGTAAAACCGACTGGAGTAGAGCCCGCTACCTTTGCTATTCGCCAGATCGGCGATACACGAACGGCTTGGGCACTGGAAAGTGCCGGGTACCCTGCAGCCACGGCGGGCAATGCAGAGGTTTCACAACAAGGTGCCGATATTATGCCCCGTGGTGCTGTGTGCATTGAAATTCTCAGCGCCACCGGTAATGAATATCGTGTCGACACCCCGACGCACGGATCAACATGGGGCTTCACCGTGAAACAGGTGAAGGAACTGCGCGACGAGCGTTTTCCTGGATATGTCGCTCCGCGCTTCATCCACCACATGGCACAATCCGAAAACCTTCTACCGTTTGTCTTGGGCGCTCATCGTGCCCCTATCGCGATTCCGGCGACTAGAGATGATAGAGGGGAATGGCAGGTTTATGAACCTGCCGAAATCCGGCGTATGGGTTTCTTACGCACATCCCGCCGTTTTGCTTCGATCAATACCAGACTGAACAATGTTGGTTCTGGGCACACACTTGAATACCGCATTGATGTGCGCCGAAAGCTTACCCAACAGGTTATCGGGAATGTTGGTTCCGTCGTGCTTTCTGGCGCGGGCGGGACTTACATTTGTGCCGCCTGTATACCCGCAAACGAGGCTATTCAACTCGTGATTGATCAAACATTGTATTGGCAACTTGTTCTTGATGAGGATGAAGCATGGTTCAGAACGGGTATTTTAAACAGTAGTGCTCTTAGTGAAGCTATTTTACCATTCAATCCAGAGGGAAATTTTGGTCCACGCCACATACATACCTTACCCTACCGAATTATGCCCACGTACTCTTCCACCAATGCGGAGCACAAGGCAATTGCCGACCATGCTTTAGCAATATCTGCGCTCACTCAAGATATGATTGATGGAGATACATATATAGGAAATCCAAACGCATCCTTGGCGGGGCGACGCCGAAAAATAAGAGAAAGGCTATTTGCAAATGAGCGATTTCAACATCTCGACTACCTTTGCAGAATGGTTTTGGGTATTGATGCTGGAGGGTAATTGATGCTGGAAACCTCGCTTTGTAAGCTTCGCGTTAATTACGCTCGCCATTAGGAAAGGCCTAAATGCTGATTATCCAAAATTCGGCAGCACCCGCTAACATTCGCAATGCTGTCGTGGACTTAATCTCGCAAAATACTACCGAGTTGCGCGTGGCGTCAGCTTATGTGACATGCAGCGGCTCCGATGTTCTTTTGAACGCTGTAGCAAATTCCATAGGTGATGAAGCATTCGTTGCAATTCCCAAGATGCTAGTGACGTCGTTCGATTTTGGCCTAACCGAACCTCAGGCTCTTCAAGATTGGCTGAACCTCGAAAACTCCCGCGTCCTGATCGCTGGCGCACAAAGGCTCGAAGAAGGATCTTTTCAACCTGCAAGGGCTTTTCATCCGAAAATATATGCATTCGGCAAGGATGATAATAAGTTTAGCCTACTGGTTGGATCAGCGAACCTTACCGGCCGCGGTTTCAGTGTGAATTCTGAGGCGGCCTGGGCGCAGCACGATGTTCCTGCAGGACAAATCGACTCGGCATTTGAGCGGACCTGTCATGAAACAGTGGAGCTCTCGAATGAACTTCTGAAAAATTATAAAACATTGCGCCAAGTACAGCCGCCGCCTGAAGTCGGTCCGGAAGCGGAGCCTGTGACACCGCCAGCAGCTGTTCTCGAGGGTCATCTTCCTTTGTTTCGGACTGAAATTGAGGCAGGAACCATCGTTCCAACAGACTACGATGCAATGTGGGTCCATGGTGAGGGCTTGCAGGGTGGATCCAAAAATCAATTGGAACTACCTCGGGGCGGACATAAGTTCTTTGGCTTTCATTTTGATCAGTACGACTACCCACACAATTTGACGATCGATTATCCAATACTCCGTAGCGGTGCGCGAAATTGGGATAATCGGCCTTTGACCTGGCATGGCAACAACCGGATGGAGCGATTAAATCTCCCGACACTTGCACAAGACGGTTTCAACTATACGGATTCTGGAGTTATGTTCCGCCGACTTCCTGACGGTTCTTTCGAGCTTATCGTGACCCCATGGGAATCAGATCTCGCACGTGCCTGGCGGCAAGCCTCCGCTCAACGCAAGTTACTTTTCAGACTTGGCAAAGGAGCCACCAATCGGCTAGTCGGTATGGTCTGATTGAAATTAGGAAACATCCATCCAAGACCACATAAGAAAATATCTCTAACTTGGACTATATCTTTATCACGGAGTGTATATGCCAGAGCATAATCCAATGGTTTTCATCTCGTCTCTTGGTGCGAAGCTCGCCACACGTTCACGCCACGTTTGTGCTTTCCTGGGTGCCGGGGTTGGTAGAGCATGTGGGCTCCCAGATGTCGAAGGACTTCAGCAACACGTGTTACATGGTTTAAGAAAGGACAGGCGAGAAGCCCTTTCGCGCCAACTCAAAGACTGTAACCTCGAAGAGGCATTAAGCCGCATTCGTCGCATTTCAGCGCTTATCTCCGGGGAAGAAACCGTGGACGGCCTAACTGCGACGAAAGCAGAGGAATTAGATAAAGCCATCTGTCAAATAATCGTTAGGTCTCTGAGCGTCAATGGCACAGAATCAGCCGCTGCGATTTGTTTAGGAGCATGGGCAGCACGCGCAAACTACCATCTGCCTGTCGAATTGTTCACTGTGAACTATGACCTCTTGTTAGAGAATGCACTTGAAAGCATGCGCGTACCCTACTTTGATGGCTTCGTTGGAACTCTGCAAGCCAGATTTCACACAGAATTGGTGGAAGGATTGCCAGGATCAGATGATTTGGTAATGCCACCATATTTTGTCCGACTTTGGAAGTTACACGGCTCCGTGAATTGGGCATGGGACAAAAACAAACAAATAGTGCGACTAGGACAAGCAGTGCCTGACGATCAAGCTGCAGCAATTTATCCATCAGATACAAAATACGAAGAATCACGGCGCGTCCCATTTGTCGTGCTTCAGGA
>JAPPHK010000120.1 GCA_028820795.1 Nitrospinota bacterium
TCATCTTCGGCCCGTGCGTCACGAACCCCCTGACGCGCCACCCGGCGGTGGCCGCAAGCGCTATCGGCACGATCAACGAGCTGTCCGGCGGGCGCGCCTTCTGGGGAATCGCCACGGGCGACAGCGCCGTGTTGAACTTAGGATTAAGGCCCGCGAAGCTCGCCGAGATGCGCGAATACATCCTCGCGGTGCGGGGCATGCTCGAAGAAGGCAGCGCCGAGTACAGGGGCAGGCCCAACCGGCTGAACTGGCACAAAGCCCGCGTGCCCATCCACATCGCCGCCGAAGGCCCCAGGACGCTGCGCCTGGCAGGCGAGGTAGCCGACGGCGTCGTCATCGGCACCGGCTTCATTCCCGAAGTCATCGCGGACACGCTCGCCTTCATCGACGAGGGCGCCAGGAAATCGGGCCGTAGGGTAGAGGATCTCGACCTGTGGTGGCTGGTGGACGCCCATGTGGATGCTGACGGTGAGCGCGCCCGCGAGGACATCCGAACCTCCCTCGCCGCGAGCGCGCACCACTCGTTCGCCTTCACGCTGGAGGGCAAGCGAATTCCGAAGGAACTCGAATCCGGCATCCGCGCGCTGAGAGACGGGTACAAAACCTCGGAACACAACGTCATCGAGAAGGGGCACAACGCATCGCTCGTGGACGAGTACGGTCTCAGGGACTATCTGGCGGAGCGCTTCGCGATCGTCGGCTCGCCGGATGAATGCAGAAAGAGGCTCGAGGATATGGAAAATATGGGGGTTATCGGACTCCGCATCAACAACGCCCTGCCCGACAGGACGGTCTTCATGGACACCTGGGCCAGGGAGGTGCGCGGAGTCGCTTAGACTCCCAGCGAGTGGGCGCCGAATTCCCGCCGCCTAAATGCAATCCGGGAATTCCCCTCGCGCAGCACCTTCGGTTAGAATGGCTGCAAATTATCGAGACGGGTGAATTCGACCTCCCCGAAAAACTTCGCACAGGAGGGTGGACATGAGCGAAATGACGAAGGAGAAGGAAAAGATTCTCGTCTATGAGCCCGTGGCGGAGGCGCCGGGTGCAAGCGCCGTCATGGCCGCGCGGCCCGAGAGCCTAAGCGGCAAGAGCGTGGGCCTCATCAACAACACCAAGGATTTTACGGATGAGATATTCGACGTCATGGGCGCCGCGCTGGAAGAACAGTTCCCCGGCGTGCGCGTAGTGCGCTACAGGAAGGAATCCGTGAGCGGCGCATCGCCCGCCCTGATGGAGCAGGTGGAAGGAGAGTGCGACGCCGTCGTTTCCGCACTCGGCGACTGAGGCTCCTGCACGTCGTGGAGTATCCACGACAGCGTCGCTCTCGAGAAAAGAGGGCTTCCCACGGTCACGGTCGTCACCGACGCCTTCGAGGCCTATGCGAGGCAGCTCACCAGGCTGCACAAGATGAGCGAGCTTCCCCTCGTCACGCTGTCCCACCCCATCGCGGGCAGAAAGCGCGAGGAGGTGGACGAGATGTCCGCAAGAGCGAGCGCGCATCTCGCGTCCGCCCTCACGCAGGCGAGCGATTGATCGCTCCATGAGTGAACCAAGCCCCGCCCGCCAGATAGCACTCGATGAAGACGCGGGCGCGATATACGAACACTTCTACGAGGAGGGCTGGACGGACGGGCTGCCCGTCATCCCGCCGACCGAGGAGCGCGTCGCCGAGACCCTGCGCTACACGGACTACGCGCCCCAGGACATCATCGCAAATGTTCCGCCCAGAAACGCGCCCGCGACGGCGGAGATCATCGCCATCAACGCCGTGATGGCGGGCTGCAGACCGGAATACCTGCCCGCCCTCATCACCGCGGTCCAGGCCATGACGGAGCCGGCCTACAACCTCTACGGCCGCCAGACGACCACCCACCCCGGCGCGCACCTGATGATCGTCCACGGGCCTATCCGGAACGAACTGGAGGTCAACTGCCGCCAGAACGTATTCGGGCAGGGCTGGCGCGCCAACGCGACGCTCGGCCGCGCGGTGCGGCTCCTGATGATGAACGCGGGCGGCGGCATCCCCGGCGTGACGGACATGGCCACCCACGGGCATCCGGGCAAATACGCCTACACCATCGGCGAAGATGAAGAAGGGAGTCCCTGGCCGGCCTTTCACGCCGACAGGGGGCTTGCGCCGGATACTTCCGCCGTCACCATGCTCTGCGCCGAGTCGCCCCACAACGTGAACGACCTCGTGAGCAAGACGCCCCATAAATACCTGGGCACGGCGGCTTCGGCCATGAGCCACCTGGGCGCGAACGGCGTCTACCGGAGCGGGCTGCCGAGCGAGCAGATGCTCGTCCTGACGGCCGAGGCGGCGACGTGGCTATCGGATCAGGGGTGGTCCAAGGCCGACGTATCCCAGTTCATCTTCGAGAATGCGCGCCAGCCGATTCGCCTGATGCGCGATCGCGGCGGCTTCGACATGACGCCGCTCGCTCCTTTCGTGAACACGGATGAGGATGAGGACATGGCCCCCATCGTCCCTCGGCCGGAAGACATCCTCATCGTGATCGCCGGCGGCCACGGCCGCCACATGCAGGCCGTCCTCACGGCGAGCTACAACCTGAGCGTCACCAGGGCCATCACAAGAAAAAACGGAACGCCGATCGGATCAGTAAGGGAGTTCGTGGAGTGAGGGAGGCGAATCTCCGAATTACTCATAAAGTAGCGTGTGCGTCTGGATAACCTCGATATCGAAGTATCGCTCCATCTGTTTTATGCCTTGTTCGTCCGAGTAAATCGTACTTTCATTTTGAGCGAGAGCGACGGCGACGATTTGCCTGTCGTATTTGAGTTGTGCTTTCGTGAACGGAGATTGGGATTCGAACACGCGGTTCTCGTGAATTTTCTGTGTGACATGGACAAGCTTTTTCACAGCGTCAATGTCAAAATCTGCAATATGAAAGTGACGGGATTGCTGGAGTATGGAAATCCACTCTTCTATGTTTCCTCTTGCAATAACGAGCACTTCCGCCAGTGCGGGAGTGGGTATGATGATTGGCTGGGATTTTGATTGCATATCGCGGATGAGATAATCGATCCGCTGACTCACATGGGCTAGAGGCTCACCGGTGGCGGGATCACTAGGTGGCTTGGCGTTCGGCTGCACCAAAAACATGAGAGTCGTTGCATCAAATACCGGCATTACTTTCTAATCTCGACGCCTCGTTCCCTCATGAGTTCGGCATACGGGTCATCGACGCCATCGAACAACCCCAAACCTCTCATTCTGCGGACAACCGAATCGAGCGACTCCTCGGCTGGTTCACGCCCACTCGTTATATGCGCATTTTCTTGAAAATGGTTGTGGTTTCCAACGCTAAATTCAAGATTTGTTTTCTCTTCCTGGTTTTTGTCGTCCATAGTTCTCTCCCTTTGGACTCAATTATCCAGGAAACGGAAAATTCATACAAGCGAGAGATTTTTTCGCTCTACGTCGACCGGACCTCCTTTTCGCATGAAATCCACCCCCCCTACCCCTCCAGGTTCATGCCGAACTGGCCCGCGAGGTGCGTGATGAGCCTGCCGGCGGCGTCATCGCTCATCCAGCCGCGCGCGGTGGCCGTCTCGAGCGCTGTGCTCACGCGCAGGAGCGCCTCGGACATCTTCTCGGTGTCGCGCACGGAGATATCCGGCAGAACGGGCGAGACGCCCGAGCGCATCGCCTCTTCGGGCAGCGCGCCCGCACGGTGAGCTTCTTCGAGCTGCTTGTCGGCCATGGCTTGCAAGATGTGGCGCACGGTGCGCTGGCGGCGCGTCATCTTCTTGAGTGTGGGCTGATCCATCGATTCGGCAGAGGCGCGGTTCACGTCTTCCCCCTGGGCGAACCAGTGGGAGGGAACGCCCACGCCGCCCAGGAGCAGGCCCCGCATCATCTTGGCGATGCCCTGCGCGCCGGACTCGCCGCCTTTCAAGTCGGGCGAGACGGCCTGCCACTGTTCTTTTTCGTTGTGCACGCGCACGCTGGAGGGCTTGGGAGCGACGCCGTTCTCGGCGAGCCACTCGGCTATCTTCTCGGGGCCCGCGCCCTTGAGCGTGACGTCGTAGATGAAACTGTTCTGAAGGCGCGCGCGTTCGACGGCGTCGAAGATGAAGCGCTCGTAGGTGTCTATCCAGTCGATGGCGGCGAGCAGATCGGAAGCGCCCCGGGTGGCGTCGCTCGCCTTGTTGATCTGGAACAGGAACGCCTCCCCATCGGTAAAGCGCGCACGCTCCTTCCGGGCGGATGCGCTCAAGTAACCGCGCGGGTCGCCGCCAAGCACCGTCCTGACCCGTTTGCCCTTGCGCGCCGCTCCGCTCGGTCCCTGGGCGCGCAGAACGACGCCTACGGGAAGGGCGCAGTTGTCCGGGTCCATGACCACCTCTTCTATCAGGCGGGGGCTGACGTAGCCCAGCCGGACGCGCCCCTCGAAGCGCGAGACGGCTACGGGCAGGAGGAGTTCCCCGAAGATGCCGAGTTCGGAGACGAGCCGCTCGAAGCGGATGTCCATCTGGTTCACGGGATCGCTCCAGAACGCCTTCACGGCGCGAAGGGCGCGCTCATCCTCCCCGTGCCAGCTTATTCCCTCGCCCACGACGTGGTCCGTCACGATCTCGATCAAGCGCTGGCCCATGAGGTTCGTGAGCCACAACTCATACGCCAACGCCTGCATACGCGCATGGGTATAGGGCGAAACCCCGCTTCGTCCTGATCCCAGGGGCCGCCATATCCTCTCATCCGGATCAACCCCTGCGCTTATTCGCCCTGGATGCTGCGGGTCATCCTCTTTGCTCCCGGTTCTCGTCTTTCGCCCGGCAGACTTTACCCTCTTCACACTTTCCATCTTCACCTCCTCTTGAGCATCCGCTGATGATAAGTTTGCGGCATCACCGTCCCTCCGGCGAGGGGGGCGAGCATTCCCTCGCTCTGCGCCAGGGATTCGGCCAGCCGCGCATAGGCGCAGGCGAAACCGAAGTGGTTCTCGTTTCGCGCATACGCCAGCACCGTCTCCCCGGAGGAGCGGATGCGCGGTTTTTTCCTCAAATTCATCAGGTGGCGCTCCACCTCGCCCAACAGCGCCTCCTCGCTCGAGTCTTTAGGCTGCGGCAGCAGGACCCGCCCAACTCCCTCGTGAAACTCCTCCACGAGGTGATCGAGCAGATCCTCGCGGTTCATCCGCACGTGACGGCGCTCGACCCCCAGGAACGAGACTTCCTTGGTCTGCATCTCGCCTTCGGTGTGCCGCCAGATGAAACCAGCATCGGGAGCGAGGTCGTACACCGCACGCGCAGCCTGTGTGTGGGGACCGCCGTCGACGACGAACGCCTCCACGCCCAGACCCGAGAACACGGCGCGGCACCGCTCGATGAGCCTCTCGACGGGCGGGGATTCGAAGTAGACCCACCGAACGGGCCGGCCTTCCCTGCGCTCGCGCACCGCGAGGGCGCAGACGTCGCCCGTATCTATCCCGCAGAAGCGATAAGATGCGCTCATGCAGGCGCTTCCTCCAGATGGTAGGGCGATGCGTCGCGCAGCCTTCTGAGCAGTTCGCGCGAGAGCGGCTGGTTGTCGCCCGCATCGGGGGCGGCGAGGGCCGAGCAACGAAAGCGCGCTATTTCGCTCGGAAGGCGGGCTGCGGCCCATTTCGCCGCGATGCGATCGAGGCGCACCGCGCCGACCGCGAGTTGGGAGAGGCGATAGCTCCTGTGCCCGTGCTTCACCTGCGTAGCCTTCCACCGCCCCGCTTCCCTGTCGAGCGCGCCGCCGCAGGCAGGGCATGCCAGTGCGCCTTCACGCAGGATTCCCGGCCAGTGCTCCTCCAGAACGCTATCCGCACGACAGGCGGGGCATCTCACATGCCAGCGTCTCTGTTCACCCCCCTCGTACATGGCGTGAATGCCCGCGCCGGGGGTTCTGCCGACAGCGAGGTTCAGCGTCAGGGCGAGGGGAGAGGCGTCGATGCGGTCGTTCGACCACTTGAGGTTCTCCGGCGGGAGATCGTCCACCTCGTCGCGAATCAACACGTCGAGAGGGATGGAGATGGCGTTTCCGATGTCCTTGAGACCCAGGATGTAGAGAAAACGCGAGCCGCCCCGGCCGGGGAACTCTTTTAAGCCCTTGGGCGATGCGCCCTTGTATTTCCCCTCGCGCATGATCGACGCGATTCTCCCGCGCCTGAGCGCGGGGCGCACGCGCGTCTGGTCGAAACGGTCGGCGAAATCCTGATCGGGCAGAAAATAGCCCACGTTCAGACGGTGTACGATAACGCCGTAAAGCGCCATCCCTATCGCGAGGGTGGTCATGCCTACCTGCGCGCCCTTCAGGACACTGATGGTCAAATCGGGCGTGCGGTCTTTCAGAACCTCATCGAGCGCGGCGACGATCTCCCGCAGCGCCTCTCTGCCCTCGAAGGTGAACGCTCCCGTGTCGGTCGACATTTCGCTCGTCAGAAACCGATCCAGTCCCCGCATCCCGCACGAATAGCGCGAGGAGCCGACTGCCGCGAGAGCCATGCCGGGCGTTCGAATGATTTTCCTGTTCTTGCGCAAAGCCGGGACTCCCCCTATCGAGGATGCCGCGCGCATCCTCACGGGGGAGGAATATAAGGGTTGGGGCAAGGAAGCCCTGACGCGCAAATGCGGGGAAATGCGCGGCTCGCGGGGTTGTTGGAAAAGTCCTCCCGACAAGGGGTTGGGGGGGCGTCGGTGGCGGTTCCTTCCTTTTTGGTCGGAACTGACTCCTCGGGAGCGCCCTTCGATACGCCGCCTCCGGCGGCTACTCAGGGTGAGGAGAAGGGGGTCTGCGGCCTCGGCGCTGCTCAGGGTGAGGAAAAAGTCTGGCGGCGGGATGAGGAGAACAAACAACCCCCTCATCCCGAGTAGGCCCGCAAGGGCCGTATCGAGGGACGCCCTGAGCCTGTTGAAGGGGGATTATTAAAAAAGCCCCCCCGACGAGGGGTGAAAGAAAAGCCCGCCTGATAAGGGGCAGTCGAAAAAGCCCCATTGACGGGAAAACTCTCTAGGAGCAATCCCTTGGCCGCCTTGTCAGGGGATAAAGGCAACCCCCCTACCCCCCCCCTGAAACGTGGGCTTTTTCAACAACCGCTCGGGCAAGCCTTTCATCACGCATCCGCCAAAACCCGAAACCATCATCGGCTCAGGGACCGATGGGCGCATCCTTGCGCGAAAGCGCGCATTTCAAGCCCCAGAAAACGAAGCGCGCGGCGTTGATCGCACTCCCGGCTTCCTGTAATTCCGCCCTTGAAGCAATGTCGAATGAAGGCATGGTGTTCGCGTAGGTCCCCCTGAAACCGGGCGCACACTACACACCCGGCGCTTCTGATGGTATAGTAGGAAGCAGCTCATCCAACGCCCAGGATTATTCTGGAGACGATTGGGGGTTACCCCCGCGAGGAATCCCTATTTTCCTTGACTGATTGGCTGGTTCAGACGCTCTTCGGGGCGCGAAACCATCTCAAGGAGATACGTGTATGCGTTGGACAACGACGATTGTGAAGCTCGAAGACGTCGGAAAAACAACGATCGGGTGAACTGGACGCGTGAGGCGCCCATCCACGCGGCGGAACTCGGCATTCGAACCGGCGAGCAGGCGATACCACCGCTTCAGAACTGAAAGTCAATATCTTTTCGAATTATTGTTCCAATTTCCAAAGGAGGTTCAAAAAGATGAAACGCTTTGTGTTGGTCCTTTGGGCCACGGCGCTCACCCTGGCCCCGGGGGTCGCATTCGCGGCCGATAAGCTCGATACCGGGAACACGGCCTGGATACTGACGTCGACCGCTCTCGTCCTCTTCATGACGCTTCCTGGCCTCTCGCTGTTCTACGGCGGTCTCGTGCGCGCGAAGAACGTTCTCTCGGTGCTGATGCAGTGTTTCACCATCGCCTGCGCCGTGTCGATCGTCTGGCTCATCGTCGGCTACAGCCTGGTGTTCGAGGCGGGCAACGCCTTCATCGGAGGATTGGGCAAGGCGTTTTTCGCGGGCGTGGGCGTGGATTCGCTCTCGGGCAACATACCCGAAACCGTCTTCGCCATGTTCCAGCTCACTTTCGCCATCATCACGCCCGCGCTGATCGTGGGCAGCTTCGCCGAGCGGATGCGCTTCTCGGCCCTGTTCATCTTCTCGATCGCGTGGGTAATCCTCGTCTACGCGCCGGTGGCCCACTGGGTGTGGGGCGGCGGATGGCTCGGCGCGATGGGCGCGCTCGATTTCGCGGGCGGCACCGTGGTGCACATCAACTCGGGCGTCGCGGCCCTGGTGGCCGCCATCCTCATCGGGCCGAGACACGGCTTTCCCAACACGGCCATGCCGCCCCATAACCTGCCCATGGCGGTGACGGGCGCGGGCATCCTGTGGGTGGGCTGGTTCGGCTTCAACGCCGGCAGCGCGCTGGCGGCCGACGGCGCAGCGGGCATGGCCATGCTCGTGACCCACATCTCATCCGCGGCGGGCGCCCTCGCGTGGATGTTCGCCGAGTGGGCGAAACACGGCAAGGCGAGCGTACTCGGCATCGTGACGGGCATGGTGGCGGGCCTCGTCGGCATCACGCCGGCTTCGGGCTTCGTGGGGCCGGTGGGCGCTCTGCTGCTCGGCGCGATAGCGGGCCTGGGCTGCTACGCCGCCACGAACTATATGAAGCAGGTGCTCAAGATAGACGATTCTCTCGACGTGTTCACCGTGCACGGCGTCGGCGGGATCATCGGCGCGATTTTGACCGGCGTGTTCGTCGCCGAGGGGTTCGGCGGCGTCGGCTTCGCCGAGGGGGTCAGCATGGGCGGACAGGTCTGGGTCCAGATCGTGAGCGTCATCGCCACGCTCGTCTACTCGGGCGTCGTCTCCTTCATACTCCTCAAAATCGTGGACGCCATGGTGGGCCTGCGGGCCGACGCCAACGAGGAATCGGGCGGCCTCGACCTGATGATGCACAACGAATCGGCCTACGAACGCTAGGCCGTACGGAAATGACCCCGGGGCTCGTCCCCGGGGCCGCGCGTTCCCGCGAAAGCGTGACTTCCCGAAGAGGGGTTGTTGGAAAACCCTTGGCGGGTCAGGCCTAACCACTCCCCCTTGAGATGGGTGTTGAAAAAGACCTACTCGGTAGTAATTGACGAGCGGAGAGGGGGATGTATGTAAGGGCCGCATTCATGCGCCCTGGTTTTGTGTCCACGAAAAGGGACGCATATATGCGTCCCCTACACGACCAACCACACCCGCTCCGCCGAGCGGATTCACCTCCACCGTTGCATGAGACTCCATACCGCCCGTTCTCAGAGCCGGCTTTTTCAACAACCCCTCTCCGCCTCATCCTGAGTAGCGGCCCCTCGACTTCGCTCGGAGAGGGCTCCGCCGTCCCCCCACCTTCCTCACCCTGAGTAGCCGCCGAAGGTAAAACGCGACTGAGAAAGGAGCGTTTGTATCGAAGGCGAAATTCGTGCTCGCCGGAGAAATGCGCCTTTTGACCCTCCCTCTCCAGTCGGGTCAAACCTTCGATACGGCGCTTACGCGCCTACTCAGGATGAGGGTTCGGGGCGCTTGCTCGGTATGAGAACGTCAAGCGTTCCGCGAAACCCGATGCCGCGAGGTGGGCCAATCCCGAGCGGCGTGGACTTTTTCAACAGCCTTCAAGGGGGGAGTAAAATCTCCTCATTCCCTCATCTCCATACGCCGAATCACGTAATCAGGGCTTTCGCAACAACTCCTATACGGTATGAAGCGGGCCAACCCCCTACGCGCTCGATTGCGCGGCGGAATCGCGGATTCGCTCGAAATACGCCTTGGCGTCATCGGGCAGGGAGGTGAAGCGAAGCACCAGCCTGTTCCCTTCCGCCTCCACGACCTTCGCATAAACGTCGGAAACATCCGCCTCTTCCGCCAGCCGCAGCATGAGGTTCGCGTTCCTCTCGAAGGGGGTCTCGGCCTCCACCTCCATGCAGTTCCCAGAAGCCCGCTCGATGGCGGCGGGAACCGCTTCGTCCGACACCGTTTTGCCCTCGACCTCGAACATCCGCACTTCAACGGGCGAGGCGAGGTCCACGAACACCTCGGGCGGGGCTTCCGGCATCTCGCACGCATAAGGCCCCGACATGCCCCGCACCTCGTATACGCGGACGGGTTCCTCCAGCCCCTTGAAGCGCAGGTCCTGCGTCTCTCCCACTTGTACGAGTTCCGCCATCTTCCCGTAGGTGTCGGCGCTGATGAGCACCTGGCCGCTCACGGTGTAGGACTCGATGCGGTAGGCCATGTTGATGGGCGTGCCCATCGCCCCGTATTTCGTGCGTTTTTCCGAGCCGATGTTGCCGACGATCACCTCGCCCGTGTTGATGGCGACCCCCATGTGAAGGTCGGGCATGCCGCGCGTTCGCTGCTCCTCGTTGATCCCGACGAGGGCGCGCTGCATTTCCACGGCGCAGGCCACCGCCCGGGCCGAGTCGTCCGGCGCGGCGAGCGGCGCCCCGAAAAAGGCGAGAATCCCGTCTCCCTGGAACTCATCGACCGTGCCCCTGTGCCTGGTGATGATGTCCACCATCGGCTCCAGGAAGCGGTTCACCACGTCGATGACCTCATGCGGCTCGAGACGCGAGGAGAGCGCGGTGAACCCCCGAAGGTCCGAGACGAGAAAGGTCACCTCGCGCACCTCGCCGCCGAGCTTGAGCCCGTCGGGCGAGTTCAGTAGTTCGTCCACGATCTCCTTGCTGATGTAGCGTCCGAAGGTGTCACGGATGAAATCGCGCTGCTTCAAGCCCTCGATCATGCCCTCGAACGAGGTGGCCAGGCGGCCCACCTCGTCGTGGCTCCTCTTGGCGGGAACGGTGACGTCGAGGTTCCCCTGGCTCACCTCTTCCGCCGCACCCGTGAGGTTCCTGAGCAGGCGCAGCATGCGTGAGGAGATTATCCAGAAGAGGATGAGACCCAGGGCGATCAGGATGATGGTGAAGCGCAGCAGCTTGAAGGTGTTCGTCGCCACCTGCTCGGCGACGGGGTTCGCGAGCTTGTTGAGCACCAGGATGGCCACCACCTTGCCGCCCAGCTTGAGCGGCGTGTTGAGCTGCAGGAACTGGTCGAACTCGCGGTCCCCCACCTTTCCGCCGAAGAGCCGGGAGCGCATCATCTCGCCCTTGTTCCAGGTGTCGTTCGTGGCCTTGTAGGTGGCCGGGAAGATCTTGTGGATGTGGGCGTCCTGGCCGATTCGGAACCCGTCGTGCGCGGCGGCGACGTATTCGTAGCTGCCGCCCGGTCTTCTGCGCATGATGATGGCGTTGTCCACACCCGAAATCCGCTTGATGCGCCGAAGCGCGGCGAGCACTTCCCTGTACTCGGCGGTCTTCTTGTCGCCGGGGATTCTAAGGCTGTGGACGGCTTCCGGGTCTATGAGAACGGTGCCGCGCTCGGCGAAGAACTCGAGCTTGGCCGAGAGCACGTTGAGCTCGTAATTGTAGCTCGATTGATAGTAGCGGTAGGACATCGGAACGATGGCGACGACGAGAATGATCAGGACGAGGATGAGGCTCTTGAAGACGATGGAGCAGTAAAACCCCTGTTTTGCATTGGTGCTCGGCTCAGAATTGCTGGATTCGGACATCTCACGCCTCCGGCGGCGGCTCCTGCAAAAAGTATACACCACCGGGGCGTGAGGAAAAGCCGAAAGTGGGTAGTGCCTCGGTTTGAAATTTTGCAGTGTCCTCGTGGACCTGTATTCGGTTCCCAGGCCTCAATGAGGTCGAGCCGGTCGCCAAATAAACCCTGATTTTGTAGAATTTCTGCCTATTCCCGCGAGAAATGCAATACCGTATTCAGCAGTCAGCCCGAGCAAACGGGCTCAGGGTTTGTCTGGCGTGTGCTGATTATGGAGACAATCAGTCATGCAAAAAAGAGGTATCGACAAAAGTTGACGCAAGAGGCGTTGACACGAATTGACGCCAGTTGAAATAATGACGGTTCTAGAGACGGAGGACATCATGACAATCTATGAAACTCTCAGCATTATTGGACAGTATGCTGGTCTTTCTCTGATATGGTACGGCCTCTACAACATGAGCAAGGCGTCCGATAAACGAAATCGAGAGCTTGATGAAATTATAGCGAATCAGGCGGAAAGCCGAAGGGGATTCGAGCAACTTATCAAGGGCATGGAAACAGTCATCGAAAGAACGGCGAAGTAAAAGATAGCCATGGGTCCTAATGGGCAGAAAAGGACGGGGAACGCCACAGGTTGCGCCGTCAAGGTTGCGAAAACCCCCACAGGTGAAATCACTCAAACTCCCTGAAACCTCGCTAGGTCCTAGCCGGAAAAGCCAAGAAGGCGCACACGCTCAAGCTGTCGCCGGAATGTAGGAAGGAAACCGCTGGGCACGGCGCAGTGGCGCGATGGGAAGTCCTTGCCGCAGATTGATCCCTACCGAAATTTCAAATCAAGACACAACTCGAAAACGGAGATATCCCCGCCCCCGGAAGAGTCGTTCACGCCCCCCGCGCGAGAGCCAGCGAGACCCGCCCTACGCCGTGCGTTTTTTCCCCACGTAATCGAGCAGGACGGCGAGGATGATGATCGCCCCCACCGCCAGCAGCTGCCAGTCGGCGGCGATGCCCAGCAGGTTCAGGCCGT
>JAPPHK010000205.1:0-3224 GCA_028820795.1 Nitrospinota bacterium
CCGCCTCATCCTGAGTAGCGGCGAAGCCGCGTATCGAAGGATGCCCTCTCGCCTCGGCGCGAGGCGTTCAACTCCCATCGCCCTTCGATACGCCGCCTTCGGCGGCTACTCAGGGTGAGGTGATATGGCGGGCTACTCAGGGCGCGAGAAAACAGCTTTCCCGTCCCTCCTTGTCGTGAACTCCTCAACCCTCCTTGCTAGAAGGGCTTTTTTAACAAGCTCTACAATCTGGCGTGTTTCCAAACAGGTCTGCAGGGACAGGTCGCGACCTGTCCCTACGGGAGAACCCGTCCCGTCGCCGAATCCCCCACCGTTCCACGTGGAACATTGCCCCTCGAATTCCCCGGAAATTTTGTTCCACGTGAAACATCCGGTTGTATTTTCACCTGCGGTGTGAGAATCTTTAGTCGTTGAAGCTGTTTTCACCCGTCCTGATACAAAATATATGGAAACCACACCTGGAAAGACCATCTCTCCCGGCGTTCCCGTGACCGACGCAAGCGAGGCCCCTTGCACGGTCGTAGCCGTCGTGAACCAGAAGGGCGGCGTCGGCAAGACGACGACGGCCGTCAATCTGGCGGCGTGTCTGGCCGTGGCGGACCAGCCGACCCTGCTCGTCGACATGGACCCACAATCGAACGCGACGAGTAATTTCGGTTTATTTTCGTCGCCGTCCTCGCTCTACAGGGCGCTCGTACTGGGCGAGTCGATAGACGATGAATCCTTGTATAACACTGATATTAAAGGCTTAATTGTTTTGCCCTCCTCCATCGACCTGGCGGGCGCGGAGGTGGAGATCGCGGATTTGCCGCAAAGAGAGAGCCGGTTACAAAACGTAATCGAGCCGCTCAGGAGCCGCTTTCGCTATATCCTGATCGACTGCCCGCCCTCTCTGGGCTTTCTCACCCTGAACGGCCTGCGGGCGGCGGATGAGGTGCTCATCCCGATTCAGGCGGAATATTTCGCGCTCGAGGGCCTGGCCCGTCTCATGAAGACGGTGGATCGCATACGAGGGAGCGTTCATCCGGGCTTGAGGATTGGCGGAATCCTGCTCACGATGTTCGATTCGAGAACGAACCTGTCACGTCAGGTGAGCGAAGATTTGCGCTCCCATCTGCCGGAGTTGACCTACCGGGTCGTGATTCCCCGGAACGTGCGCCTCGCCGAGGCGCCGAGCCACGGGAAACCGGTGATCACCTACGACATCTCCTCGCCGGGCGCGCAGGCGTATCTCGCGCTGGCGGGCGAATTCATCACGCGCTCGAAGGAAAGGATGAGAAATCGGACATGACGACCATGAGGAAAAAAGTGCTCGGGCGGGGCCTGGACGCGCTCCTGGCCTCCCATGATGCCCAAGAGCCCGAACCGGTTGCACTGGACGCTCCTGGAGGCGCCGCCGAGGACCCGGGAATTCTGATGCGGCTTTCTCCCGTCCGCCTCGCACCCGGCGTTCACCAGCCGCGCGTCGATTTCGACGAGGAGGAACTGGCCGACCTGGCCGAGTCCGTGAAGCGCCACGGGGTGATCCAGCCCCTTCTGGTCCGGCGCGCCGCGGGCGGGGGGTATGAGATCGTGGCCGGAGAGCGGCGCTGGCGGGCCGCAAGGATGGCGGAAGTCGAAGAGGTTCCCGCCATCCTCACCGACGCCGCCGGAGACGAGGCTTTGGAGCTCGCCATCGTCGAGAACGTGCAGCGCGCGGATCTCAACCCCATGGAAGAGGCGGCCGCATATGCGAGCATGATGGAGCGCTTAGGCCTCACGCAGGAAGAGGTCGCCGCGCGCGTTGGCAAGGATCGCTCCACCGTTGCGAACTACGTCCGCTTGCTCAATCTGCCCGCTTCGGTTCAGGAGAGCGTGGCCGCGGGGCTCCTCTCCATGGGACACGCGAGGGCGCTGTTGTCGTTGCGCACGGAAGAGGAGATGGCGAATCACGCCAGGGCCGCTACCCAAAAGAGGCTCTCCGTCCGCCAGCTCGAGACGCGCATCAGGCGCGCACTCGAAGGCGGGAGCGGAAAGAGGGAAAGGTTGCCGCGACCCACTCCTGGGAACGGGCCCTCGGGGCCGCAGGCGCTTTATCTGCGCGAGGCGACGGAGCGGCTCAGAAGCGCGCTCGGCACGAAAGTCTCGATTTCCGGCGATGAGGAGAACGGAAAGATAGAAATAGAGTATTATACGAGGGACACGCTAGAGGGATTGCTCCAGCGGCTTTGTTAGTTCTGGTTATTCTATCGGGATTTACGCGAGGGTCGACGGATGGCGAAAAACTACGAGAAGAGCATTCGCGCGTTTCTGGGGGAAGGCACCGAGTTCAAGGGCGTCATTTCATTCGAGGGAACCGTGCGCGTTGACGGCGTTCTCGAGGGAGAGGTCATTACGGATGACACTTTCATCATCGGGAACGCGGCGAACGTGAAGGCGGAGATCAAGGCCGGCATCGTCATCGTGATGGGCCGGATGGAGGGAAAGATAGAGGCGAAGGAAAAATGCGAAGTGAGAGTCGGCTCTCATGTGAGCGGCGAGATTTTCACGCCGAGCATCTACATCGAAGAAGGCGCGGTATTCGAGGGCACCTGCCACATGGCGGGCGACGGGAAAGGCGCGAAAACGAGCGCCGATGAAACGGAAGAGGGCTCCGGGGCGGAGGAGGCTCCCGGGGAGAGCGAGTCCTCTGCGCCCGCCCCCGAGACGGACTGAAAAAGGGAGCTTCACGGCGTTTAATAAAGGCGGCTGGTGATGGAAAACGGTCGATCGGCTCTGGGCATACTCGCCGGGTTTGTTTTCTGGCTGGGCATCGCGTACTACTTTTATCAGCGCGATTTCATGGGAGCGCTCTGGTTCGTCGCCGCCTACGGGCTGATATACGGCATCTATCGTTTGATCACCCACCTTCTGGCCTCGAACCCGAAACCCCGCCACATGCAGGACGAGGGAGTCGACCCGCCGCCGCGCTCGGATCTGCCCGACTATGATTTCGAAAACGCGAAGCCGAAAGATTTCGAGTGATGCGATCTGAGAATCGAATTTCCGTGAACGGATGGTTTGAGCCGAAGCGATCCGTAGGGGCGGGGGGGGGGGGGCGGCGGCCGGGGGGTGGTTTTGTATTTATTTTTTTAATTTGACGTCCTCTCATTATTGTACCCCCGCCACCCCCCTATCAAGCCGCGGGCCATCTTATGGCGCTTCTCCTTGGCCGAATAAGATGCGGCCGCTACAAGGAAAACGTA
>JAPPHK010000205.1:3234-12548 GCA_028820795.1 Nitrospinota bacterium
GGGGGGGCGGGCCCCCCCCCCCCTTATTTATTTTTTTTAAAAAAAAAAACTTTTTTTTTTTTTCCCCAAAAAAAAAACCCCCGGGGGGGCCCCCCCCCCCCCCGCCCCTACATAAGACGCGATCAACGCTTTTTCGGGATTGTTGAAAAAGCCCCGTGAGCGATCCCGGCAAACCGTCAACGCCTTTTTCCTCACCCTGAGTAGCCGCCGTAGGCGGCGTATCGAAGGGCGAGGGGAGTCGAAGCCTCGCGCCGGGGCGCCCGTTTGACCCTTCCTCCTCGGTCGGGTCAAACCTTCGATACGCGGCTTCGCCGCTACTCATGTTGAGGCGGAGAGAGGTTTTTCAACAACCCCTTTTCAGTCGAGATTGTCACTACGTTTCCCGCCTCCGCAAAAAGGTTAAGCCGACATGTCCCAGTTCGTCATTTACGCCCACGGCGGCGAACCCGAGCGCATCCACCAGACAGCCACCCTTGCGGCGAGCGCCGCCGCGAACGGGGACGAGGTGCACGTCATCCTCTTCTTCGATGCGCTCAGACGGTTCGTGGATGACGATCTGGACTTACGCCTTCCGGCGGAAGAGGGCGCGCGCGGCGCGCATTCGGCCGAGGAACTCATCGAGTCCGCCAGGAGGCTCGGGAAGCTCAGGGTCTACGCCTGCGCCGCGCAGCCCAAGCTCCTGGGCCTGGCGCCCGAGGACGTGGCGGATGTCGTGGACGAGGTAATCTCTCTCCCTGAGTTCATGCGGAAAACAAAGGGGGCGGAGACCAAACTCTTTATCTGAGCGGTTTTCCCGCGCCGGTTTCCTAGGATCGCCGATATTGTGCTAGACAAGGGTGAGCGTGCGGCGTTTCACGCCCCAATGCGCGGGACGTTATGGATTTCTTATTCGATCTCGACAGGAAGACGACATGAAATTTCTTGCGGCGGCGGCCCAGATAGGGCCCAGGCTCGGGAATCTCGACGCGAACCGTGAATTGCTGGCCGGGGAGGTGAGAAAGGCCGAGGCGGAAGGCGTCGATCTCCTCGTATTTCCCGAACTCTCGCTCACGGGCTATTTCCTGAAGGACATGGTTCCCGAGGTGGCCATCCGGCGCAACACCACGGCGATAAGGGAAATCGCCGCCCTGAGCGAGAACCTCTCCCTGGTGGTGGGCTTCGTCGAGGAATCCGGCAGGCACGGATTTTTCAACTCCGCCGCCTATTTCGAAGGCGGCGAACTGCTCCACGTGCACCGCAAGGTGTATCTGCCCACCTACGGTCTTTTCGATGAGAACCGCTACGTGGGCCGGGGCGATAAAGTGCGCGCCTTCGACACCCGTTTCGGGCGCGCGGCCATCCTGATCTGCGAGGACGCCTGGCACCCGAGTCTGGCGGGCGTCGCCTCGCTCGACGGCGCGGACCTGCTCATCGTTCCTTCCGCCAGCCCCGCGCGCGGAGTCAGCAAGGCGAACGGCGAGGGCGGCCTCGCGATCCAGCGCGTCTGGCAGTCGCTGACGAGAACCTACGCTGCGGCCTACAACCAGCACGTCGTCTTCAGCAACCGGGTGGGTTATGAGGACGGCATCAACTTCTGGGGGGGGTCCGAGATACTCGCGCCCAGCGGGGAGCCCCTCGCCCGGGCGGAGCGCGGGAGCGAGCAGTTGCTCGTCACGGAGGTGGACACGGCGAACGTGCGGCGCGCGCGCATCGCATCCCCCACGCTCCGGGACGAGGACCTGCACCTGACGCTCCGCGAGTTGCGCCGCATCCAGCGCTCGCGGGAGGGGTGAAACCCGAGCGGGGAGGGGTTGTTGAAAAACTCCGATTTCGTGTTTCGGAAGATATAACCGACCGGGATCCGTAGGGACAGGCCCCCGTGCCTGACCTGCCAGGAAAAACGCGATGGCATTGTAGGTCGGACATATATGTCCGACATACCATGCGTCCCTGTTTTTTCGCCCTTGAACCACGGGCCGCATATATGCGGCCCCTGCATGTGGCTTTACCCCTGGGCCGTCATTCCGGCGAATGCCGGAATCCAGGGACTTTGTTTTTGAATTTGTCTTTTGCTTTATTGTTTTTCTTGGTTGTTTTGCGATTCGGCATCCTAGTCTGCTCTGGATTCCGGCATTCGCCGGAATGACGATAAAAGCAACACCGCAGGAAGGGTTCGTTCCCAAGGATTCGAGAGTTACTCCGTAGGGACAACCCCCCGTGGTTGTCCCTCTTCAGGACAGGCACAGGGGCCTCGGGCAGGCATTGGGGCCTGTCCGCTACGGCCAAGGTGCGTGTCTCTTGGTGTAGGGACGGTTCGCGAACCGCCCCTACGGATGGTCTCCTCCTACGCCGCCATTCGGTCCTGGAGGGCAGCGCGCCGCCCCGGAAGTTGAACAGCACGGCGGGAGCGTCGCTCGCGTTGTGCACCGTGTGCCACGCCCCGCCGGGGGTGTGGACGAGGTCACCCACGCTCGCTTCGATGGTTTCTTCTTCGATGATGAAGTTCATGCGCCCTTCCAATACGAGCGTCGCCTCGTCCATCGTGTTCAGATGCCTGTGGACGTGCGGCCTTCCGCCCGGCGGGAACGAGACGATCTGGCATTCGAGGTATTCGGTGGATATGGCGCGCGCGAGGCCTTTTTCCTTCACGGATTCCGCGTCGAACGGCCCCGTAAGACCGGCGATGTCGCCCTTGATGTAGGGCACGGGCGGCGCGAGCGGGTTTTCCACCGATTCCGGATCGGGGTTGGGCGGCGGGTCGCCTTCGGGCAGCAGGAAGCCGGACGGCATCCGCCCGCCCCGGAAGTTGAACTCTATCAGCTCGCCGTCGCCGATGTTCTTCATGTTGTGCATCGCGCCGCGCGGATTCAGGAGAACGTCGCCCTTCGAGACTTCGAACGTGGCGCCTTCGTTGAGGATGAGCCCGCGCCCGCCGTAGATGAGGTAGCCCTCGTCCATCTCCTCGTGGTGCGCGTGATAGGGAGGGTAGGCGCCCGGCGGGAGCACGATGACCCGGACTTCCAGGTTCGGCGTGTCGATGAGGATGGGCGAGCCCTTGCGCATCGCCTCTTCGGGGTCGTAGACCCATTTGACGTCTTCGATGTTTCCCACATATGGCATAAGGACTCCAGATAAGGGGGTTGTTGAGAAAGTCCCCTGACAGGGTAAAGGCAACTCCCTTGAAAGGAAAACCCCATAAAGGCAACCCCCCCCTACCCCCCCCTGTTAAGGGCCTGTTGAAAAAGTCCATGTATCCCCCCGGTCGGCGACGTGATGATCCCGTAGGGACAGGCCTCCGTGCCTGTCCTGATTGCAATCATCCTGCAAAGGACAACCACGGAGGGTTGTCCCTACACCGCCACTCCTCCTTCGTCGGGCTTTTTCAACACCCCCGTCAAGGGGGGTAGGGGGGGGTTGGTTCCGACGAGGGCGGTCAATGGTCCCGGCCGTTGCGGAGCGGGCGGGCGGGAGGCATGATAGGGGCGGAACATCACCAGTGGATTTCTTATGGGGGTTGTTGAAAAGCCTCGATGAGCGAGGTAATGACGCGAGCGGAGAGGGAGAGGTTTTTGTAGGGGCCGCATACATGCGGCCCTTGTGGTGGGCGATAAAAACCAGGGTCGCATATATGTCGGACATATATGTCCGACCTACACGCAAACAAATTTTCCCTCTCCGGTTTTTTTAACAACCCCTCATACCGGAGACTTGTTTTGCTCGACGAAGGACTCATCGAAGACGCGATGGCGGAACTCGAAGTGGACGGAGATCTCGCCGCCGGCCTGCTGGCGGGCTTCATAAAGGACGAGGTCTCGAAAGTGGGGGTGAAAAAACTCGTCCTGGGCCTTTCGGGCGGGATAGACAGCGCGCTCTCCGCTTTTCTGGCGGCCCGCGCCATGGGGCCCGAGAACGTGACCGGCGTCATCATGCCCTACCGCCTCTCGAACCCCCAGAGCGAGGCGGATGCGCGCGCAGTCGCCGAGAAAAGCAACATCCGAATCGAAATAGTGGACATCTCCCCCCAGGTGGACGCCTATTTCGAGCGCTTCCCGGATGCGGACAACCTCCGCCGGGGCAACAAGATGGCGCGCGAGCGGATGACGATTCTCTATGATCACTCCGCCATGCTGGGCGCGCTGGTGGTGGGCACGAGCAACAAGACGGAACTCCTGCTCGGCTACGGGACGCTCTTCGGGGACATGGCGAGCGCGGTGAACCCCATCGGCGATCTGTTCAAGACGCAGGTGCGCCAGCTCTCGCGCCACGTCGGCGTGCCCGCGCAGGTGGTGGAGAAGGCCCCGAGCGCGGACTTGTGGGTGGGCCAGACCGACGAGCAGGAGCTCGGCTACACCTACGAGGTGGCCGACGCCGTGCTCTACCGGATGATCGACTGCCGCTACACGCGCGAGGAACTCCTGGGCGAGGGCTTCCCGCCCGAGCTCGTGGACGGCATCCAGCGCCTGGTGCAGCGCAGCCAGTACAAGCGGCGCCTGCCGCTCATCGCCAAGCTCAGCCAGCGCACCATCGACCGCGATTTCCGCTACGCCCGCGATTGGGGGCTGTAACGCCGGGCGCGCTTGAAGTCTTTTCTCATCTGTGGCATTATAATCACCCGAACGTCGATTACTCCTGCTTTATCTCAAACATGCGGCTCAAGACGCGTGGTTTTTTGAACTCTAGTACTGCAACGACAGGGGGGCGAAATGGCAGCGCTAAAAGAAGGAGCGAAAGCCCCCGCCTTCGCCTTGAGGGATGAGAACGGCAAGGTGCACCGGCTCTCGAAATACAAGGGCCAGAAGGTCGTGTTGTACTTCTACCCGAAGGACAACACGCCCGGATGCACGGCGGAGGCGCGGGACTTCAACAAGGAACTGGGAAGGATTCACAAGAAGAACGCGACCGTCATCGGCGTGAGTCCCGACAACGAGGTCAGCCACAAGAAGTTCTCCGAGCAACTGGAGCTCGACTTCACCCTGCTGGCGGACCCCGACGGCCTCATCTCGTCCAAATACGGGGCCTACGGCGAGAAGACGCTGTTCGGCGAGAAGTTCAACGGCATCTACCGCACCACCTACATCATCGACGAGACCGGCGTCATCGAGAAGGTGTTCAAGGACGTCAAGGTGGCCGGCCACACGAAGGACGTGCTGAAGGCGCTCTAACCGGGTTTCTCGAATCAATATCGCCTCGCTCCTCCGGGAGCGGGGCGATTTTTTGTTGGCAGATCGTCGCGGTTTCCGACCTTCTCTTTTCTCAATTAGGGGCGGTTCGCGAACCGCCCCTAATTGAAATGCAGCGACTTCGGACAGGCAAGGGAGCCTGCCACTGCACACCTCCGAGGCTGCGGCTTCGCGGAACACTTGACGCTCTCATCCCGAGCAAGCGCCCCGAACCCTCATCCTGAGTAGGCGCGTAAGCGCCGTATCGAAGGATGCCCTCTCGCCCGGCGCGAGGCGTTCGACTGCCCTCGCCCTTCGATACGCCGCCTTCGGCGGCTACTCAGGGTGAGGGCGATACGGCGGCGAAGTGGGGCGAGAAGAACGCCCCCACTCCCAAAACAGGGTTTTTCAACAGCCCCATATATGCGACCCGTATGCCACGAACAGGGAGGGTCGCATATATGTGTGGGGCGCTCCCAAGGAGGGAGCGCCACCTACAACAGAAACGGCGATGACGCCGGAATGACGGCAGTGGTTAATTCCGAGCGGAGAGGGGTTTTTTAACAACCCACCACCGCTCGTGTTTGACCATTTCAAGAATCTCCTGCTAGAAGTCGCAGACGATAAAGGTCCGCGTACGCATCTGGTGTCTTCATGAGCGGCCCGTACGGCGTCGGCTTGACGGAATTTTCATTTCTCATCACAAGAGGGAGCGAAAGTGATGGCGATTCGGCCGAAGGAACTACCCGAAACCACGGAGAACTGGGCGGAAGCCGACTTCAAGGGACGCTCGAAGAGCATCATGACCCTCATGCGCGGATACACCCTGGTGATGGACGAGCCCAGGCATCTGGGCGGCTCGGGAGAGGCGCCCTCGCCCATGGACTACCTCGTCAATTCGCTCGCAGGCTGTACGGCGGTGATACTCGAGAGATGCGCCAAGGACGCGAAACTCGAAATCGGCTCGCTCAAGGTGAAGTCCGCAATCGTCTACAGCCCGAGGGGCATCGCGGGCCTAGAGGGCTACCAATCGAACCCGAGCGAGGCGCACAGCGAGATATGGCTGGAGGTGGACGCGGACGATGAGCAGATAGAAGCGCTCAAGGCCCAGTATTTCCGCAGGTGCCCGGTCTACAACCTCTTCAAGGCCGCCGGCTGCGCGATGCGCGACACCTGGCATGTGAACGAATAGCGCGCGACGCGGGGACCGGCCCCAGGCGGCGGATGGGTGGTCAGTGGCGCTCCGCGAACGAAACGCCGATCCTCGCGCCGATTATGTCCAGGGCGATTTCAGTCGCTTCGGCCGGCGTCCGCGGAAATCGCCTCGCCCCTGCCGGAGAAAATGCTGGTGACGTCACCGGCGAGCTCATCGAGTAAGAGGTCCAGATTTTCGCGCTGTATCACCGAGGCGTCGGGGTTTGACAGCACCAGTTCCAGAAAGCCGGCCCATATCTTCATGTGCCGCCGGTCTTCGTCGTAGCTGAAGTAAAGGATCGAACTTACGAACGCCTCCAGCCGCTTGGGCGGGTCCGGGCCCGCATTTTCCGCCTCGGCCAGGCAGATATCCCGCGTGTAGCGCTTGTAGTGCCGGTACGCCTCGATCATCAACTCGGTCTTGGCGTTGAAGTGGCGCCTCACCAGCCCGGCGGTGACGCCGCCCGCCCTGGCGATCATTCGCAGCGAAGAGCCGTGGTAGCCGTGTTCACTCAGGCAGTCCAGCGTCGCGTCAATGAGCCGTTGACGCCCTGCAGCGGGTTTGCTCTCGTCCATAGTCATTAGCGCTCCGTCCATTGTCCGGTCTTCTCGGGCTTCATTACATCAAGGCGCGTCAAGGCGGTCAACAATAGCGCGATCAGGTCCGCTCCCGGCCCGTCGTCGTTCCGGCGGCGTTTTTACTTGCTTGACACGTATTCGCACGGATGCCAACATTTTCGATGCGACACCATATCACGGGTATGGGAATGCGTAAGGGATCCCTGAAGTCCGGGGTCCGTCCAGTAAGGACAATCTCCCTTCATTCCATATACCGGCTCGTGCGACGGCACGGGCGAGCGGTAGCGGCGCACGCGGACCAAGTACGCGCGCAGGCTGGATCGACGTATTCGGGACGACGCCCGCGAGGGGGTTTTCGCCCGGATATTCGGCGTTCGATACGCAGCATGGAGCCTTTCTTGTGTTGGCAGGGTAATGTGGAGGGAATCGCCATGAACGCAGCAGCCAGAGTGGGAACGGACGATCAAGCGGCAGGTGCGGATCGGTTTCATCCAGACAAGGGGGTACGGGTTCTTTCCGGCGCGAAGCGCACGGGGGCCGGGGCGTTCGCCGCCCGGCTCCGCCGGCTGCTGGCGGGCATGTTGCTCGCGGCGGGATTCGGGTTGCTCGCCGCCGCGCCCGTCCACGCGCAAAGCGAGGGGGACCTGCGCCTCCAGGGCGGCGCTTCGCTCTCGCACCAGGAAGGACGGCTGGAGATCTACCACGGCGGCGAGTGGGGGACCGTCTGCGACGACTACTTCACGCTGCAGGAGGCGGCGGTCGCCTGCAAGCAGATGGGCTTCACGGGAGCCCAGGAGCTCGTCCGGGGCTGGTGGTGGACGTCATCGAAGCCGATCTGGCTCGACGACGTCGACTGCGACGGGACCGAGACGAGCCTGAGCCAGTGCAGCAACCGCGGCTGGGGCGTGCACAACTGCGACCATTCCGAGGACGTCCGCATGCGCTGCACGGAAGCGACGACGGCGGCGGGCGTGCTGATCGGCAAGCGCAAGCTCAGGATCGACGAGCAGGACACCACGGGCGCGAAGTACTCGGTCAAGCTCGGCAAGGTGCCGAGCGGGAACGTGACCGTCACGGTCGGCGGGCACAGTGGCACCGATCTCACCGTGAACCCCGCGACCCTCAACTTCACCACGTCGAACTGGGACGATGCGCAGGATGTGACCGTGACGGCGGGCAACGATTCGGACACGACTCAGGACACGGCCACGCTCACCCACAGCGCCACGGGCGGCGGCTACGGATCGGTGACGATCCCGTCGGTGGCGGTCGAGGTCAACGACAACGACGACAAGGGCGTGACGATCAGTCCGCAGAGCATGACGATCTACGAGGCCGTCACCCCCGAGCTCTCGTACTTCCAGAAGCCGAACGACACCTACTCGGTGGTGCTGACGGGCCAGCCCAGCGCGAACGTGACCGTCACGATCGCCGGGCACAGCGGGACGGACATCTCGCTGAGCGACAGTGGTGGCACGACCATATCGAGCCTCACCTTCACCACGTCGAACTGGAGCACGCCGCAGACCGTGAAGGTGACTGCGGCCTACGACGTGGACCAGGTCGACGAGGCGCTGGTGACGCTCACCCACACCCCCTCGGGCGGCGGCTACAACAACGTGTCGATTCCCGACGTGACGGTGCAAGTGGATGACATTTACTACAGGGGAGTGGCTGTGAATCAGGTTCCCTTGTTGGTGGGTGAAGGAGAATCGGTGGGAGACGAGTTCATCGTGGTGCTGAATGGTCCCCCCACCGGAAATGTCACGATCACGTTCGCGCCGCCGAATGGCGAGAACCTCAGCTTTGACCCTGCGCAACTCGTCTTCACCAAGAACGACTGGCGGCCCGCCAAGAGGGTGCACGTGCGCCAGGAGAATGACGCCGACGACCAGCACGAGCGCGTGGAGATCGGTCTCAGCGCGGCCGGGGGCGGTTACGGGTCGGTGACGATCCCTCCGATCGAGGTCACGCTGATAGACGACGACAACGGAGGCCTGCCCGGAAGGCCGAGGAACATTCGGGCGACCCCCAGGCCGGGCGGCGTCGGGCTGAACTGGGACCCGCCGCTGGAGGATCCGGAAAAGCCGGTCCAGAACTACGAATATCAGCAGGATGGCGAGACGGGATGGACGCCGACGGGCGGTCCGGGGACGAGCAAGGAAGTGACCGGTCTCACCAACGGGGAGAGCTACAAGTTCCGAATGCGCGCGGTGAACGCGGAGGGGAAGGGAGCGGCGTCGGAGCCGTCGGCTCCGGTGACGCCGGCGCCCGCGGGGTTGACTGCGTCGTTTGAGTCGGTGCCGGCGTCGCACGACGGGAGCGGCGCGTTCACGCTCGAGCTCGCGTTCAGCGAGGCGGTGTTCGACGGCAGCGAGTCGTTCAACAAGAACCGGGCGATCC